>CALMWD010000241.1 GCA_937873105.1 uncultured Rhodanobacteraceae bacterium | reverse complement strand
GGACCTGAACCGCACCGTGCGCATCAACACCAGCGGCCAGATCTCCCTGCCGCTGATCGGGGCCCTCCGCGCCGGCGGCAAGACCGTCACCGAACTCGAGGCCGAGATCGCCGCGAAGCTGTCGGCGCAGTACCTGCAGGATCCGCAGGTCAGCGTCTTCGTGAAGGAGTTCTCGAGCCAGCGCATCACGGTCGAAGGCGCGGTCAAGCAGCCGGGCATCTATCCGATCACCGGCCGCACCTCGCTGCTGCAGACGATCGCGATGGCGCGCGGCTTCGAGGAACTGGCGGACGAACGCACCATCATCGTGTTCCGCACCATCGAGGGCCGCAAGATGGCGGCGCTGTTCGACATCCGCGCCATCCGCGCCGGCCAGGCCGAGGATCCGCAGATCTACGGCGACGACATCGTCGTCGTCGAACGTTCCGGCGTGCGCAGCGCCTACAAGAGCCTGGTCGACGGCCTGCGCGGCCTGGTCGGATTCTCGGCGCTCTGATGCCAAGGACGGGGGACTGGACATGAGAGACGGCAACCACGCGGGCGGCGCAGGGCGCGGCCAGTTGCCCGTGGCGATCACGGGCGGACCGGGCAGCGCGCTGGCACCGGTGCACGCGGTCACGCCGAGCACGGTGCTGGCCGAGCTGCGCCAGGCCGAGGCGCCGGCCAGCGACGAGATCAACCTGCTCGACTACTGGAACATCCTGCTCAAGCGCCGCTGGACCGTGCTCGGGCTGGCCTTGCTGGTGATGTTCGCAGCCTTCGTCAACACCCTGCTGACCACCCCGATCTTCCGTGCCGGCGCGACCATCCAGATCGATCGCGAAACCCTGAACGTGGTCAACGTCGAAGGCGTGACGCCGCAGGGCGCGAGCAACGACTGGGAGTTCTACGAGACCCAATACCAGCTGCTGCGCAGCCGCAGCTTGGCCGAACGCGTCGCCTCGCAGCTGCGCCTCGGCGCCGACCCGGCCATGCGCCAGCAGGAACAGCCGTCGCCGTGGTCGGCCCTGCTCGGCTCGCTGTTCGGCGGCGAGAAGAAGCCGGCCGCGGCACGCAGCGCGACCGCCGCCCCGGTCGAGGACGACCGCAACTACGCCGGAGTCATCTCGGGTGGACTGACGATCGAGCCGGTGCGCGACTCGCGCCTGGTCAACATCCTGTTCGACAGCCCGGACCCGCAGTTCGCGGCGCGGGTCGCGAACGCGGTGGCCGAGGCCTTCATCGCGACCAACCTGGAACGTCGCTTCGACGCCTCCTCGTACGCCAAGGGCTACCTCGAGGACCGCCTGGCCCAGCTCAAGCAGAAGCTCGAGGATTCGGAAAAGGAACTGGTGGCCTTCGCGCAGAAGGAACAGATCCTCTCCGCGACCAACAACCAGACCCTGATCGAGCAGAACCTCGGAGAATTGAACTCGGCCGTCGGCCAGGCGCAGGGGGCACGCATCCGCGCCGAGGCGCGCTGGCGCCAGGCCCAGGCCGCGGTGGGCGCCGCGTTGCCGGCGGAAATGCTCGAAGGCTCGAACATCCGTCCGCTGCAGGAACGTCGTTCGACCCTGCAGAGCGCGTATCAGGAGAAGCTGCGCCTGTACAAGCCGGAATACCCGGAGATGAAGCAGCTGCAGGCGCAGATCGACGAAGTGAACCGGCAGATCGGCGCCGAGATCCAGGGCATCAAGGCGACGGTGAAGGCGGAGTACGACGCGGCGCTGACCCAGGAAACCCTGCTGCGCGAACAGCTGACCCAGCTCAAGGTCGAAACCCTGGACCTGCAGAACCGCTCGATCCAGTACAACATCCTGCAGCGCGAAGTGGCCACCAACCGCGAGCTCTACGACGGCCTGCTGCAGCGCTACAAGGAAATCGGCGTCGCCGGCGGCGTCAGCAGCAACAACATCTCGATCGTCGACCGCGCCCAGGTGCCGGGCGCCGCCTACAAGCCGAACCTGCGCCGCAACCTGATGATCGGGCTGCTGGTCGGCCTGTTCCTGGGCGTGTTGCTGGCCCTGCTGCTGGAATACCTCGACGACACCGTCAAGACGCCCGAGGACATCGAGAAGAAGCTGCGCCTGGTGCACCTCGGCGTGATCCCGAAGCTCGGCAAGGACATCAGCCCGGCCGAGGCCCTGACCGACGTGCGCTCCGGCTTCGCCGAGGCCTATCGCTCGGTGCGCACGGCGCTGCAGTTCTCGACCGAGAGCGGCGTGCCGGCGGTGCTGGTCATCACCAGCACCCAGCCCGGCGAGGGCAAGAGCACCACGGCGAAGTCGCTGGCGCGCAACTTCGCCCTGCTCGGCAAGCGCGTGCTGCTGATCGACGCCGACCTGCGCAACCCGTCGCTGCACCGCGTCTTCGACCTCGACAACAGCATGGGCCTGAGCAACTGCCTGTCCGGCGCGGCCAAGCCCGGCCAGTGCATCCATCGCGTCGACCAGGCCGGCATCTCGGTGATGCTGAGCGGTCCGCTGCCGCCGAACCCGGCCGAACTGCTGGCCGGTCCGCGCATGATCAGCCTGCTGACCCAGGCCCAGGAACGCTTCGACCAGATCATCATCGACGCGCCGCCGGTGCTCGGCCTGGCCGATGCGCCCATCCTCGGCAACCTGGCCAAGGGCACCCTGCTCGTGGTCGAGGCCGGCCGCACCCGGGTCGGCGCGGTCAACACCACCATCAAGCGCCTGCTCGGCGCCCGCGCGCGCCTGCTCGGTGCGGTGCTGACCAAGTTCGACGCCAAGTCCGCGGGATACGGCTACGGTTATGGCGGCTACGGCTACAGCAGCTACCACTACTACAACTACGGCGGCGCGGCGCCGAAGAAGCTGACGGCGCGGCGCGAGGAATCCTGAGCCGTGGGCTTCGAGGCGCTCGAGCTGGCGCTGGCGCTGCACGCAGCGCCCGGGCGCATCGCCGAGCTGCGCGCGCGGCCGTTGCCGGCGCAGGGCATGGCGCCGCTGTTGCGGGTCGCGCTCGGCCAGGCCGACGCACTCGACGAAGCCGCCGCCGTGTTCCCGGACGACCGCCATCGCCTCGTCGACGCCGCCCGCTTCTTCGTGGAGCAACAACTGCTGGCGCGCG
>CALMWD010000240.1 GCA_937873105.1 uncultured Rhodanobacteraceae bacterium | reverse complement strand
CGGCACGACGCTCAACAAAACTTGGCGCCACCACTTCCTGGCCGCGCAGGGTGTGCGTCCGCTGGCGCGGCAGGTCCGCTACCGGCTCGGCGAAATCGATCTGGTGATGCTGCACGGCGAGGTGCTGGTCTTCGTCGAGGTGCGTTATCGCGCCAGCGCCAGCCATGGCGACGGCCTCGATTCGATCACCCGCGCCAAGCAGAAGAAGCTGGTGCGCGCCGCGCAGCTGTTCCTGCAGGGCCAGTCGCGCTACGCGAACGCCCCCTGCCGGTTCGACGTGGTCTCGGTCAGCGGCAGCACCGCCGCACCGCACTTCGACTGGCTGCGCGACGCCTTCCGGGTGGACGGATGAGTCGCGCCGTCGACCTGCTGCTGCGCGACCTCGCCGCCGTGCTGCCGGCGGCGGCCCTGTTGCACGACGAGGCCAGCCGCATCGCCTACAGCTACGACAACTCGCGGCGCAGCGTGCTGCCCGACGCTGTCGCCCTGCCCGAGTCGATCGACCAGGTCGCCGCCATCGTCACGCACTGCGCCGAGCGGCGCGTGCCCCTGGTCGCGCGCGGTCGCGGCACCAACACCACCGGCGCGAGTGTTCCCGTGCACGCCGGCCTGGTGCTGTCGCTGGAGCGCATGGATCGCATCGTCGAGGTCGACCCCGAGGATCGGGTCGCCGTGGTCGAGGCCGGCGTGCTCAACGGCAACCTGCAGGCCGCGGCCGCCCGGCACGGCCTGTTCTGGGCGCCGGATCCGACCAGCGCGCCGTTCTGCACGGTCGGCGGCAACCTGGCCTGCAATGCCGGCGGACCGCGCGCGGTGAAGCACGGGGCCAGCCGCGACAACACCCTGGCCCTGCGTTGCGTCGATGGCCGCGGCCAGGTCCATCGCCTCGGCTCGCGCACCACCAAGGGCGCCACCGGTTACGACCTGATGCGTCTGGTGATCGGCAGCGAGGGCACGCTGGCGGTCATCGCCGAAGCGACGCTGAAACTGCTGCCGGTCCCGGAATCGCTGCGCACGCTGCGCGCCTTGTATCGCGATGTCGAATCCGCCGCGGCCGCGGTCGCCCGCCTGATGCGGCAGCCGCAGGTGCCGTGTGCGCTGGAATTCATGGACGCCGAAGCGGTGCGCCTGGCGCGCGAGGTCGGTGGTGCCGATATTCCGCCGGCGGGTGCCCTGCTAATGATCGAGGTCGACGGCCCCGAGGTCGCGATGGCGGCCGCGGTCGCCGCGATCGAGCGCGCCGCCGCCGGCGATGGCCTGCTGCGCATCGACGCGGCGCAGTCGGTCGCCGACACCGCGCGGCTGTGGGCCGCGCGCAAGGCGCTGTCGCCGGCGCTCAAGCACGTGGCGCCGAAAAAGATCAACGAAGACGTCGTGGTGCCGGTGTCGAAGCTGCCGTCCCTGGTCGCGAAGACCCGCGAACTCTCGGCGCGCAGCGGCATCGCCATCGTCTGCTTCGGCCATGCCGGCAACGGCAACCTGCACGTCAACCTGATGTTCGATCCGGCGCGGGCCGACCAGGCGGCGACCGCGCCCGGCGTCCTGTCGGAATTGTTTGCAACGACGCTGGCGCTCGGCGGCACCTTGTCGGGTGAACATGGCATCGGCCTCGACAAGCGCGACTTCATGCCCCACGCCATCGCCCCGCCCACGCTCGCCCTGATGCGCGCCGTCAAGGCGCAGTTCGACCCGGCCGGCATCCTCAATCCCGGCAAGCTGCTGCCGGCCTGAATGTCCGGATCGCGCATGCTTCGCCGTAACCGTGGGCAGACGATGGAGATTCCCGATGCGTACCCGCATCCTGCCCCTGCCGACCTTCCGGCGACGCATCGCGCGGCGCACCCGTGCACGCCTGCTGGCGCGGCACATGCTGCGCCTGCTCACCCTCGGCGGCGACGCGCTGCCGGGGCCGGCGGCGGCGCAGGCACGCCGGATCGGCGCGCCGCTGCTGTCGCGCATCGGCCTGATGCTGCTGTGCGCCGCGCCGCCGCGCCGCCACGGCGCATCCACGCGACCGCACTGATCCGCACGCGGCGTGGCTTTCGGCACTGCCGGCCCCGCACGGCAGCCGCTGTGATGACGCCATGATGTCGCTGCTGCGCTGCTGGACGCGTTTCTGGATCGGCTGCTGGATCGCGCTGACGGCCCTGCCCGGCCTGGCGCACGCCGGCGGCGAGCCGCTGCGCGTGGTCTTCGTGGGCAACAGCTACACCTACACCAACGACCTGCCGATGTTGTTCCGCGCCCTCGTCCACAGCCAGGACCCGGCGCGCGACGTGGAGACCGAAGCCTTCGTCACGCCCGGCGGCTACCTCAACGAGCGCTGGCGCGAGGGCGTGGTGCAGCGTTACCTCAAGGCCAATCGCGTCGACGTGCTGGTGCTGCAGGAGGCCGGCGGATGGCTGCGTTGCGCCGATCATCCGTCGCTGCGCTCGTCCTTCGCCTGCACCGACAGCCTGCGCACGCACAAGCGTTATGCCGAATTCGCGGCGCGGCTCGGCGTGCGCACGGTGATCTTCGGCACCTGGGGCGCGGACGTGCGCGAACAGGCCTCGATCAGCCGCGTGACGCGGCGCCTGTCCAAGGCCGTCGATGCGCTGCCGGCCGATGTCGGCGACGCCATCCTGGCCTTGCGCAAGCTCGATCCGGAGGCCGAACTGTTCACCGACCGCATCCTGCATCCGAGCCCGGAGGTGTCGATGCTGGCCGCGATCGTGCTCTACGCGCGCATCGAGGGCTGGTTGCCGCAGGCACGCGAGATCCGGCTGGACCAGCCCCTGATCAGCGTCGCCGCACGCCCGGACGCGCGCCTGCCGCTGTCCACGCAGTACGGCGCCCTGCCGCGCATGCAGGTCGCCGAATTCAGCCCCGAGCGCATGCAGCTGCTGCGCCAGGCGGCGGAGCAGTCGCTGGCCGACGGCCACTGATCGCGCTCAGAAGTACTGCACCAGCCAGGGCCACAGGCACAGCAACAGCGCGGAATAGACGCCGGCGATGGCATC
>CALMWD010000239.1 GCA_937873105.1 uncultured Rhodanobacteraceae bacterium | reverse complement strand
TTACGACACCTTCGAGATTCGGGTGCAGGGCCGGCAGACGCATGGCGGCCGGCCTTGGCTTGGCATCGATCCGATCACCGTCGCCAGCCAGATCGTGCTCGGCGCAAACACCATCATCGCGCGCCAAACCGATCTGGCGGCGGCGCCGGCGGTGCTGAGCTTCGGCGCCATCCACGGCGGACTGCGCGAGAACATCATCCCCGACGAAGTGCGCCTGATCGGCGCGATCCGCAGCTTCACGCCGGAGGCACGTCGCGACATCGCGCAACGGCTGACCCGCACGGCGACCTCGATTGCGGACAGCGCGGGCGCGCAGGCCAGCGTCGAGATCCGGCCGGGCATGCCGGTCGTCTACAACGATCCCGGCCTGGCGGACCGCGCGATCCCGGCCTTGCGCGCCGCGTTCGGCGAACGCGTGGGCGACACCGGCTACATCACCTCGTCGGAGGACTTCGCCTACTTCGCCGAACGCGTGCCGGGCTTCTTCTTCCGCCTCGGCGTAACCGCGCCGGAGATCGACGCCGCCACCGCGCCGACCAACCACTCGCCGCAGTTCATGATCGACGAGCGCGGCCTGCGCCACGGCGTCGAGGCCTTCCTGACCCTGGTCGATCGCGCCGGCGCGCCGGACCCGGACTGAGCGCGATCAGTTGCGGCGCTTCGCTTTGGCGGCGTCGGCGCGCTGGGCAGCGATCGCGGCCAGGTAGCCGTCGGGCACGCCGGTGACGTATTCGCCGGAGAAGCAGGAAGTGTCGAACTGGCGCAGGTCGTCGTTGCCTTCGGCCACCGCGGCGACCAGATCTTCGAGGTCCTGGTAGATCAGCCAGTCGCAACCGAGGTACTGCTCGACTTCGGCCTCGCTGCGGCCGTGCGCCACCAGTTCCTCGGCGGCCGGCATGTCGATGCCGTAGACGTTCGGATGGCGCACCGGCGGGGCCGCGCTGGCCAGATAGACCTTGCGCGCGCCGGCTTCGCGCGCCATCTGGATGATCTGTTTCGACGTGGTGCCGCGCACGATGGAATCGTCGACCAGCAACACGACCTTGTTGCGGAATTCGAGTTCGATGGCGTTGAGCTTGCGCCGCACCGACTTCACCCGCTCGCCCTGCCCCGGCATGATGAAGGTGCGCCCGATGTAGCGGTTCTTGACGAAGCCTTCGCGGTACTTCACGTCCAGCACCTGCGCCAGCGCCAGTGCGGCGGTGCGCGACGTGTCCGGGATCGGGATCACCGCCTCGATGTCGTGATCCCGACGCAGGCGCTGGATCTTGGCCGCGAGGCGCTCGCCCTGGCGCAGCCGCGCCTTGTACACCGACACGTCCTCGATCATCGAGTCCGGACGCGCGAAATAGACGTATTCGAAGATGCAGGGCGCATGCGGCTTCGCCGCCGCGCACTCGCGCGCGAACAGCTCGCCCGCGGCGGTGATGACGATGCCCTCGCCCGGGCGCACATCGCGTTCGCGGCGGAAGCCGAGCAGGTCGAGCGCCACCGATTCCGAGGCCACCGCCCATTCCTCGCCGTCCGGCGTCTCGCGCTTGCCGAGCACCAGCGGGCGGATGCCGTGCACGTCGCGGAAGGCGACGACGCCGAGCCCGAGCACCAGCGAAACCACGGCGTAGCCGCCCGTGCAGCGCTCGTGCACGCGCGCGATCGCGGCGAACACGTCGTCGACCTGCGGACGCGCGGCCTGGGCCGCGGCCAGTTCGTGCGCGAAGATGTTGAGCAGCACTTCCGAATCCGAGCCGGTGTTGATGTGGCGGCGGTCCTGCGCGTACAGCTCCTGACGCAGCGCGTCGGTGTTGATCAGGTTGCCGTTGTGCGCCAGGGCGATGCCGAACGGCGAGTTCACGTAGAACGGCTGGGCTTCGTCGGCGCCTTCGCTGCCCGCGGTCGGGTAGCGGCAGTGCGCAATCCCGATGCGACCGACGAGTCGCGCCATGCTGTCGCTGTCGAACACGTCCTTGGCCAGACCCGTGCCCTTGTGCCGATGCAGGCGCGCGCCGTCCATCGTGGCGATGCCGGCCGCGTCCTGGCCACGATGCTGGAGCACGGTCAGGCCGTCGTACAACGCTGCGCCGACGTCACTGCGTCCGACGATGCCGAGAATGCCGCACATGGAGAACCTCAGTCTGGAGTCGATTCGGGAAGGGGCAGCAACGGCGGCGCTTCCGAGCCGTCGAGGCGGATCTGCGCCGCGATGCGTTCGGGCAGCCAGGCGCGCACGCGCTCGGCCATGGCCACGACCTGCGGCAGCAGGCGCGACTCGCGCCACCAGGCGTCGCGCGGAAACGGGGTCAGCCCGAGCATCAGCACGACCAGCACCACCAGAACGGCGCCGCGGGCGATGCCGAATACCCCGCCCAACAGGCGATCGGTGCCGGACAGGCCGGTGCCCTGCACCAGCTTGCGCAAGAGCCAGGTCGCGACCGCGCCGAGCAGCAAGGTGCCGACGAAGACCAGGGCATAGGCCAGGAAGATGCGTCCCGACGGCGTCTCGATCGAACCGGCCAGCGCATCGGTCAGTTTCGGCGCGAACATCACCGAAGCGAAGATCGCGAACGCCCAGACGATCAGGGCCATCACCTCGACGACGAATCCGCGGATCAGGCCGATCACGACCGAGGTCGCGACCGCGAACACGATCAGCCAGTCCGCGATCGTCACGGGTAAGGCACCACGATGCCGTCGATGCCGAAGCGGCGCTTCACGCCGGCCTTGACCGCATCGGCGTCGGCGCGCTGGTTCTCGGGTCCGATGCGGACGCGCCACAACGCGCCGGCTTCGGCATTGATCTTCTCGACGAAGGCGGCGAAGCCGGCCTGGCGCAACTGGTCGCGTTTCGCGTTCGCCTCGGTCTCGGCCTTGAAGGCACCGATCTGCACCGCCCAGGCCGACGCCGCGGCGGCGCTGCGTGCGGTGGCGGGCGCGTCTCCGGCCGGCGTGTCGTCGATCTCGCTGATCGCCGCCGGCAGGTCGGCGCGCAACTGCTTGACCGCGAGTCGCGCGGCCTCGGCCTGGCCACGCGTGGCATAGGGCCCGATGCGCAGGCGCGTGGCGCGCTGGCCGTTCACCTGCACGCTGTCGCTCAGCACCTTGTAGCCGGCGCCGCGCAATTGCGCGGCGAGCGCATTCGCGTTCGCGGCATTCGAATAGCTGCCCAGCGCCACCAGAAAGCGGCCGCTGGCGGCGGCAACGGGTGCGGCCGGGACCGGGGTGGTCGTCGCCGGCGCAGCGGTAGCCGGTTCCGGCGTCGCGACGGCATGGGCCGCGGGCGGGTTCGACGCAGGCGACGAAGCGACCGGACTCACCGGCTCGCCGGAGACGGCGTCGATGCGGGTCGGCGCATTCGTGTCGACGGTGGCGATCGCATCGGGACTGGCCGGTGCGGGCGTGTCCGTCGTCGGTTCCTGCGGCGCGACGCCGATGGCCTCGGCCACGCTGGCCGGCGCGGCGGCATCGGCGCCGGTCGTGTCGAGCGGCACCACGCGCGTCTCGAAATCGCGCTCCGGCGGCTCGGGAATGACCAGGGGCAAGGTCTCGGTGCCGGGTTGCTCGGAGCCGTCCAGCAGCATCGGCACGAAGATGATGGCAAGCACGATCAGCACCGAAGCACCGATCAGCCGCTTTTGTAGCGTCGGGTCCATGGCCATTCCGTCCGGGGGAAGGGCGCGGATTATACGGGCCGGGCCCGCCGACCGTGGGCGTCAGTTTGCGGGCGCAGCCCCTTGGTTCAGCGCCGGGCCGAGCGCCGAGACCAGGAAGAAGGATCCGAAGGCGAGCACACGTTCGCCCGCTGCGGCGCCCGCTTGCGCGGCCGCGAGGGCAGCGGGCGGATCGGCATGCAGCGAACACTGGTCGTCGCCGACCAGCGCGCCCACGCGTTCGCGCACCGCTGCGGCAGGCAGGCCGCGCGTGGTGGCGTCCAGGCCGCAGAAATGCCAATGCGTCACCCGCGGCAGCAACGGCTCGACGATGCCGGCGATGTCCTTGTCGGCCAGGGCCGAAAACACCGCACGGGTCCGCCGCGGATGGCGCCGCAACCAGTCGGCGAGCACCTGCGCGGCCTGCGGGTTGTGGCCGACATCGAGCACCGTCTCGACCGCGCCCGGGAAGACCTCGAGGCGACCACGCACGCTGGCCTCGGCCAGGCCGATGCGCAAGGCGCGGAACGGCACGTGCAGGCGGTCGCGCAGGGCCATCAGGGCCGCGATCGCCGCCGCGGCGTTGTAATGCTGGACCGGGGCGCGCAGGCCCGGATGCGGCAGGCGCAGGCTGGTGCCGGCACCGATCCAGTGCCAGTCCTCGCGATCGACATCGATGCGATATTCCTGCCCCAGCCGCAGCGGATGTGCGCCGATCCGGGCGATTTCCGCCAGCAAGCTGGACGGCGGTTCGGATTCGGCCACGATGGCCGGACGCCCGGCCCGGAAGATGCCGGCCTTCTCGATCGCGATCGCGTCGCGGGTGTCGCCGAGATGGTGCTGGTGGTCGAGATCGACGGTGGTGACGATGGCGACGGCGGCATCGACCAGGTTCACCGCATCAAGCCGCCCGCCCAGGCCGACTTCGAGCACGGCCACGTCGAGGTCGGCCTCGGCGAACATCAGGAACGCGGCCAGCGTCGCGTATTCGAAGAAGGTCAGGCGGGTGTCGCCGCGCGCCGCGTCGATGCGCCGGAACGCGTCGATGATGGATGCATCGGCGGCTTCGGCGCCGTCGACGACGATGCGCTCGTTGAAGCGGAACAGGTGCGGCGAGGTGTAGCTGCCGACGCGATATCCGGCGGCACGCAGCATCGCGGCCAGGAAGGCCACGGTCGAACCCTTGCCGTTGGTGCCGCCCACGGTGATGACGATCGGCGCCGGGCGCGGCCGACCGAGCCGGTCATGAACCGCATCGACCCGCGCCAACCCGAGTTCGATCCGCTCCGCCGGCGCGGCGACCAGCCGCGACAACCATGTTTCCAGCGATTCGGGCGACGCCATGGATCTCCACCATCGCAGCGGCGACGCTGCGTTTCGTGAAGCAGTTCAAGCAAGCCTTGTGCCCTGGATCACGCCCGGACTGCAACGAATTGTCCGGGACTCAACCCGCGGCGGCGCGCGGCTTGCGCATCAGCAGGGCCAGCAGGTCGGCCAGCTTGTCGCGCATCTGGCGGCGGTCGACGATCAGGTCGATGGCGCCGTGCTCGAGCAGGAATTCGCTGCGCTGGAATCCTTCCGGCAGGGTTTCGCGCACGGTCTGTTCGATCACGCGCGGACCGGCGAAGCCGATCAGGGCCTGCGGCTCGCCGACATTGATGTCGCCGAGCATGGCGAAGCTGGCGGAGACGCCGCCCGTGGTCGGGTGCGTCATCACCGAGATGAAGGGCAAGCCCGCCTCGCGCATGCGCGCCAGCGCGGCCGAGGTCTTGGCCATCTGCATCAGCGAGAACAGGCCTTCCTGCATGCGCGCACCGCCCGAGGCAGCGAAGCAGACCAGGGGCGTGCCGTGCGCCAGCGCGTGCTCGGCGGCCAGCGTGAAGCGTTCGCCGACGACCGAACCCATCGAGCCGGCCATGTACGAGAACTCGAAGGCGCAGGCGGCCACCGGCATGCCCTTGAGGCGTCCGTGCAGGGCGATCAGCGCGTCCTTCTCGCCGGTCTGCTTCTGCGCCGCGACGATGCGGTCCTTGTACTTCTTCGAGTCCTTGAACTTGAGCGGATCGGCCGGCGCGAGTTCGGCCCCGATCTCGGTGCCCGTGCCCTCGTCGAGGAACAGCTTGAGCCGTTCGCGCGCGCCGATCGGCATGTGGAAGCCGCATTTCGGGCAAACCTGCTGGTTCGACTCCAGTTCCGGCTGGTACAGGACCGCACCGCAGCCCTCGCACTTGCCCCAGAGTCCTTCCGGCACCTTGCGCTTGTCGCCGCCCTGGGTGCGGATGCGTTTCGGCATCAGTTTGTTGAGCCAGCTCATCGGGTCGGCGTCGCTGATCGGTGGGTGGATGTCATGGTCGGTCTCGGGTTTGCGGGTACCGGAATGCGAGGGCGAACGGGCCATCAGGCGGTCTCCGTGGTGCAGGCCGCATCCATGGCGCGACGCAGGGGTTGCAGGAAGTCGCGGGCGCGGGCTGCGGCATCGGCGGACGAGGTCGCGGCGGCGAGGTGTTCGACCAGGGCGCTGCCGACCACGACGGCATCGGCCTGCGGCGCCAGCGCGGCCGCCTGTTCGGCGGTCTTGACGCCGAAACCGACCGCGATCGGCACGCGGATCTTGCGGCGCAACGATTCGAGCTTGGCGCCGACATCGGCCATCACCAGCAGATCCGCTCCGGTGATGCCGGCGAAGGACACGTAATAGACATAACCCTGCGCCAGTTCGCCCATGGCCGCGAGCCGCGCGTCGGTCGTGGTCGGCGAGGCCAGGAAAATCTGGTCGAGCCCGTGTTGCGCGAGCACCGGACGGATGCTGTCGGCCTCTTCCGGGGGACAATCGACGACCAGCAGGCCGTCGACGCCGGCCGCCTTCGCCTGGGCGGCGAATCGCTCCCAGCCGTAGTACTCGACCGGGTTGAGGTAACCCATCAGCACGATCGGCGTGGTCGTGTCCCGTTCGCGGAACGCACGCACGATGGCCAGGGTGCGATCCAGGGTCATGCCGCGCGCCAGCGCCCGTTCGCTCGACTTCTGGATGACCGGGCCGTCGGCCATCGGGTCGGAGAACGGCATGCCGAGTTCGAGCACGTCGGCGCCGCCGTCGACGAGTGCATGCAGCACATCCGCCATCCAGTCCGGATGCGGGTCGCCCGCGGTCACGAACGGGATCAGGCCACTGCGACCGGCGGCCTTCAGCGTCGCCATGCGGGTCTCGATGCGCGTGCTCACAGCTTCATGCCCTCGCGCTTGGCGATCGTGTAGATGTCCTTGTCGCCGCGGCCGGAAAGATTCACGAGCACCAGCTTGTCCTTCGGCAGATCGCGCGCCAGCTTGATGCCCTGCGCCACCGCATGGCTCGATTCCAGCGCGGCGAGGATGCCCTCGCTGCGGGCGAGCTGATGGAACGT
>CALMWD010000238.1 GCA_937873105.1 uncultured Rhodanobacteraceae bacterium | reverse complement strand
GCAATGGAATACAGCAGGAACAGGTAGCTCTCGGTCAGGCCGACGGTCGCGACCGCCGAGGGCCCCAGCTTGGCGACGAAGAAGATGTCGACCACCGCGAAGGTCGATTCCAGCACCAGCTCCAGCACCATCGGCACCGCCAGCAGGAACACCGCGCGGCGCAGCGGAATCTTCGTGTAATCCGCATTCGTGCCACGAATCGCCTCGCGCAGCGCCGCCCAGTTCGACTGCGTCGTCACGTCCTGCGCCGTTTCGGCCTCGCCTTGCGTCGGTTCGATTGGCATCGCTTGTTCCTTGTCTTCGCACACCGGCGTGGGCCGGACGGGATGTCCGGCCCGCAGGCCGCACGGACTGGTCGAACGCGGCGCTTCGATTTCGACAGCGCGATTCGCTATCGATTCGAAATCATCTCATTCCAGAATGGCGCGCACGGCTTCCAACGCTTCGTCGATTACGGCATTCGGCACTCGTTCGATGCGTTTGAAGCGGCGAGCCCTCGCATCGACCGTCCGGGTCTGATCACACATGACAACGCCTTGGGTGGCCGTGCCTGAACCCATCAAAGTCACGCCGAAGCCGTTCTGGCGTGTCGCTGCGCCACCTTGGGTGATCGGCGCGACCAGCAACAAGCCAGATGCCTTGTTGAAAGCATCCGCCGACAGCACCAGCACCGGGCGTGTGCCACGGATTTCATGGCCCAGGGTCGGATCAAGACTGAGCGCCAGGATGTCGCCTCGCGCGGGGTTGCGGCTCACAGCAACTCGCGCCCGACTGGGCCATCGTCCAGCGACGGGTCACGCGCCCAACGCGCCGGTGAACTCGGACTGACCGCCAATCGATCGGCAAGCGATCTCCGCGACGGCGTGACCGACAAGGTACGACCCTTCACTTCCAACTCCACGACAGACCCGGCGTCGACCGCAAGCGCCTGGGCAACCGCCTTCGGAATCGACAGCGTTATCGAACCACCGGTACGGCGCAGGGTTGCGGCGAGGGACATGACGAACTCCGAGAAGTTTTACTGAAGGCAAATTTAGCGACCTGATCACTTATCCACAAGGGACACCACCGGACCTGTTTGACCATGTCGCCCTTCAAGTGCTTCTAACACTCCCTGCCTCGACGGCCGCATCCCAATCAGCGCACATCCGCAAGTCATCGCCAAAGTAATAGTCGACAATGTCTTCGACGGCTTGATTCAAGTCGACATACGTCCATGCGTGGTCACCGGGACCACGCGGAACACAAGCAGCGATGTGAAATATCCATTCCCCGTTTTCCAAGCGGGACAGCCAACCGACGGGAGCATCGAGCTTGACTTCGATTGGCGGATCGAGCGAAAGGAACAATGCGTGTGAAAAGTGATGGCGCTTGTTTCCCGGGACATCGGGGCTTCGGTAAACCCTCACTACTTGTTGATTCGAGTCGAAGGACGCGTTGAGGCCGCGAGCACGCAAACGCTCGCAGGCCTCGTCGAAATCGCGCGACGGCGTCATCCGAAGACTCAAAGCATCGGCAACTTCAACCCCAGTTCCTTGGCGCAGCGCTGTGCGATCTCGTAGCCGGCGTCGGCGTGGCGCATGACGCCGGTGCCGGGGTCGTTCCAGAGGACGCGAGCAAGGCGTTTGGCAGCGGCTTCGGAGCCGTCGGCGACGATGACGACGCCGCTGTGCTGCGAGTACCCCATGCCGACGCCGCCGCCGTGGTGCAGCGAGACCCAGGTGGCGCCGCCGGCGACGTTGAGCATCGCGTTCAGCAGCGGCCAGTCGGAGACGGCGTCGGAACCGTCGCGCATCGCTTCGGTCTCGCGGTTCGGCGAGGACACCGAACCGGAATCGAGGTGATCGCGGCCGATGACGATCGGCGCCTTGAGTTCACCCTTGCGCACCATCTCGTTGAAGGCGAGGCCGAGCTTGTGGCGCAGCCCGAGACCGACCCAGCAGATGCGCGCCGGCAGGCCCTGGAAGCTGATGCGGTCACGGGCCATGTCGAGCCAGCGATGCAGGTGCGGATCGTCCGGGATCAGCTCCTTGACCTTGGCGTCGGTCTTGTAGATGTCCTCCGGATCACCCGACAGCGCGACCCAGCGGAACGGACCAATGCCGCGGCAGAACAGCGGGCGCACGTAGGCCGGCACGAAGCCCGGGAAGTCGAAGGCGTTGGCACAACCTTCGTCCTTGGCCATCTGCCGGATGTTGTTGCCGTAGTCGAAGGTGGGCACGCCCATCTGCTGGAACGCCAGCATGGCTTCGACATGCACGCGCATCGAGCGCTTCGCCGCATCGCGCGTGCCGTTCGGGTCGGACACGCGCCGCTCGAACCATTGTTCGCAGGTCCAGCCGATCGGCAGATAGCCGTTGACCGGATCGTGCGCACTGGTCTGATCGGTCACGGCGTCCGGACGCACGCCACGACGCACCATCTCCGGCAAGACTTCCGCAGCATTGCCGAGCAGCGCGATCGACTTCGCCTCGCCCGCGGCGGTGCATTTCGCGATGCGGGCGAGCGCGTCGTCGAGATCGGCCGCCTGTTCGTCGACGTAACGCGTCTTCAGACGGAAATCGATGCGGCTCTG
>CALMWD010000237.1 GCA_937873105.1 uncultured Rhodanobacteraceae bacterium | reverse complement strand
GATCGATGGCGGGTCGGGCCTCGAGCTGCGCGCGCGCCGCGGCCAGCGAATCGGCCTCGATCAGGGCCGCATCCGGCGCGATCGCCCGCAGGGCCTGCGTCAGCGCGAGCCGGAACAGCGGATGGTCGTCGGCGATCAGGATCTGCGTCATGGACGCCCGTGCGTCAGGCGGCGGTCCAGCCGCCGTCGACCGGAATGGCCGCGCCGTTGAGGTTATGCGCTTCGCGGCGGCAGAGCCAGAGCGCGAGCGCGCCGATCTCTTCCGGCAAGGTCATGCGCAGGCTCGGCTGCTTTTCGCCGAGCAGGTCGCGGATGCCGGCTTCGCGGTCGCCGCCGTGGTGGGCGGCGCGGGCCTGGATCTGCGGTTCGATCAATGCGGTCTCGACGAACCCCGGACAGATGCAGTTGATGGTGATGCCGCCGCCGTTGCGGTCGCCCTGCGCCGCGTATTCCAGCGCCGCGACCTTCGACAGCCCGACCACGCCGTGCTTGGCCGCGACATACGGCGCCTTCTGCACCGACGCCACCAGGCCATGCACCGAGGCGATGTTGACGACGCGCCCGAAGCCGCGTTGCGCCATGCCCGGCAGGGCCAGGCGCATGGTGTGGAAGACGGCGCTGAGGTTGATCGCGAGGATGCGGTCCCAGGTCGCCGGCGGCATCTCCGCCAGCGGCGCGGTGTGCTGGATGCCGGCGTTGTTGACGAGTACGTCGAGCGGGCCGGCGTCGCGCATCAGCTGTTCGATCGCGCCCGGCTCGGCGAGGTTGCCGGGCAGAAAGCGCACGTCGGTCGCGCCGGCCTCGCGCACGGATCGTTCGGCCTGCGCGATCTCCTCGGTGCTGCCCAGGCCGTGCACGATCACGCGCGCGCCGGCGGCGCCGAGCGTTCTCGCTACCGCCAGGCCGATGCCCGAGGTGGATCCGGTGACGAGGGCCGTGCGGCCCGCGAGGAAACGGTCGGTCATGGCGACACCCGCGATCGAGGAAGGCATCAGGCTAACAGTGGCGTCGGAGCGTGGCGCCTGGACCTAGGTCCAGTGGCGCAGCGCGTCACGGCTGCTAGCGTACGCTGAGGAGAACCCCATGCGCCCGATCATCCTGCTGCTTGCTTCGCTCCCCTTGGCCGCCTGCATGAACACCCGCACGACGACGCCCGAACCCCAGTCCGCCGACACCTTCACGGCGCAACGCGTCAGCACGCACCGCGAGGGCGATGATCTGCTCACGGGCGGGCTTGGACGCGACGCGCTGCTGAATCCCGCGGCGCCGGCGCCGGCCGATGCCGAGCATCCGACCGCGGTCGAACTGCGCCGCCGTGCGCTCTACGCCAACTGGCGCGGCATCGCCGATCTGGTCGGCACCGTCAAGGACCTCCCGGAGGTGCCGGGGCGCGAATACCACGCCTATGCGCGCCTGCCCGGCGCGAACCAGCCGCATCGCGTGCTGGCGCAGATTCCGGACGCCTTCGATGCCGGCAGGCGCTGCCTGATCGTCACCGCCTCGTCGGGTTCGCGCGGCGTGTATGGCGCCATCGGTTCGGTGGCCTACTACGGCCTGCCGCGCGGATGTGCAGTCGCGCATACCGACAAGGGCACCGGCACCGGTTTCTTCGACCTCGCGACCGGCGAAGGCGTGCAGGCCGACGGCACCCGTGCGCTGCGCGGCGCCGATCTCGAATTCGATCCGGGCACGGCTGCGGGTGGCGACGATGATCTGCGCGTCGCGATCAAGCATGCGCATTCCGGCGACCACCCGGAAGCCGACTGGGGACGCCATGTGCTGCAGGCGGCGCGCTTCGGCCTGCAGGCGCTGAACGATGCGTTCCCGCAACAGGCGCCGTTCACGGCGGCGAACACGCGCATCCTCGCGTTCGGACTGTCGAACGGCGGCGGCGCGGTGCTGCGCGCGGCGGAACTCGACGAAGAAGGCCTGCTGGACGGCGTCGTCGCGGCGGCACCCAACATCAGTGCGCCGGACGCTCGCCACCTGTTCGACTACACGACCGAGGCCGCATTGCTGCAGCCCTGCGCATTGGCGGCCTTGCCGAAGGCGCCGG
>CALMWD010000236.1 GCA_937873105.1 uncultured Rhodanobacteraceae bacterium | reverse complement strand
GGGCGAGTTGGCGTACGGTGACATCGGACATGCTTTGCCTCTTTGCGGCTTTCGCTGCAGCGGAATTACTGGAACCACGGCGCACGCGCCGCAAGGATCAAGGCGGCGGCGCGTTCGGCGTCCATGCCCTCGATGTCGGTGATTTCGTCGGCGGCGAGTTCGGCCAGATCTTCCTGGGTCCGGATGCCGCGTTCGGCGAGCGCATAGGCCGTGGCTTCGTCCATGCCCTCGAGCGACAACAGGTCGTCGGCCGGCTTGTGCGACTCGAGGTCTTCTTCGGCCGCGATCATCTGCGTCAGCAGCGCGTCGCGGGCGCGGGCGCGCAACTCGGCGACGATGTCCTCGTCGAACTCCTCGACCGCAAGCAGCTCGCTTTCCGGCACGTAGGCGATTTCCTCGATCGAGGAGAAGCCTTCCTGCACCAGGATCGAGGCGATCTCGGCGTCGACCTCGAGCTTTTCGACGAACAGCAGGCGCGCCGCTTCCTGCTCGGCTTCGCTCTTCTGCTGCACCTGGGCCTGGGTCATGACGTTGAGCTGCCAGCCGGTGAGCTTGCTCGCCAGGCGCACGTTCTGGCCGCCGCGGCCGATCGCCTGCGACAGCTTGTCCTCGGCGACGGCCACGTCCATCGAGTGCTTGTCCTCGTCGACGATGATCGACTGCACTTCGGCCGGCGCCATCGCGTTGATCACGAACTGCGCCGGGTTCTCGTTCCACAGGATGATGTCGACGCGCTCGCCGTTCAGTTCGTTCGACACCGCCTGCACGCGCGAACCGCGCATGCCGATACAGGCGCCGATCGGATCGGTGCGATGGTCGTTGGCCTTGACCGCGATCTTGGCGCGGTCGCCCGGGTCGCGCGCGCAGCCCATGATCGTGACCAGGCCCTGGCCGACTTCCGGCACTTCGAGCTTGAACAGCTCCATCATGAATTCGGGCGCCGTGCGCGACACGAACAGCTGCGGGCCGCGGGCTTCCAGGCGCACGTCGTACAGGTAGCCGCGCACGCGGTCGCCGGCGCGCACGTTCTCGCGCGGAATCGCCTTGTCGCGGGCGATGAAGGCCTCGGCGTTGCCGCCGAGGTCGAGGTAGACGGCGCCGCGCTCGACCCGCTTGACGATGCCGGTCACCAGCTCGCCGATGCGGTCGCGATAGGCGTCAACGACCTGGGCGCGCTCGGCTTCGCGCACGCGCTGCACGATCACCTGCTTCGCGGCCTGGGCGGCGATGCGGCCGAACTCGGCGTTCTCGACCTGTTCCTCGATGAACTCGCCGACCTGGATGTCCGGATTGCGCTCGATCGCGTCCATCAGCCGTTCCTGGCGGTCCGGCGATTCCATGACCACGTCGTCGGCGACCACTTCCCAACGGCGGAAGGTCTGGTACTCGCCGGTGTTGCGGTTGATCGACACCCGCATCGCCACGTCCTGGTCGACATAACGCTTCTTCGCCGCCGAAGCCAGCGCGGCTTCCATCGCCTCGAAAATGACACCGCGCGCCACGCCCTTCTCGTTGGCGACCGCATCCACGACCATCAGCATTTCTTTGCTCATCACTGCGCTCCAAGGCACGCGTCCGCGTGCCGACGTGATCAAGATTTGTTCTTGCCCTTGGCCTTGCCCGGCTTCGCGCCCGAGGGCTTGGGCGCCGGGTCGATGGCCGAAAAATCCGGTACCAGCTTCGCCTTCTCGACGTTCGCGTGGGCGATCGCCACTTCAGTTCCATCCTGCGACAACACGATGGTGTCGCCTTCGACGCGCACGATCGGCCCCTGGAAGCGGCGACGGCCGTTGACCGCCAGGTTCACGCTGAGCTTCGCGCTCTCGCCGACGAAGCGCGCGAATTGCGCGGGCGTGAACAGCGGGCGATCGAAGCCCGGCGACGACACTTCCAGCGTGTATCGACCCGAAATCGGGTCGTTGACGTCGAGCAGCGCGCTGATCTCCTTGCTCACCGCCTCGCAATCGTCGACGGTGACGTGGCGTCCCTCGACATCGATGTAGACGCGCACCAATCCGCTGCCGCGGCTGGCGACGAACTCGACGCCGAGGCACTCCAGGCCCAGCGACGCCACCACCGGTTCGAACAGTCGGGTCAATTCTTGCGCGTTCATCTCGTCTCCTGCCTCGCAGGATTCCAAAAACAAAAATGGGCCCGAAGGCCCATCGCATCGTGCACGGTTCGCGTCCGTGCGCCGCGCATCCCGACCGAAGCCGGGCATGCGATGCGAATGAAAAAGGCCTCCGAAGAGGCCCTTTCCGCATTCGTTGGTAGCGGGGGTAGGATTTGAACCTACGACCTTCGGGTTATGAGCCCGACGAGCTGCCAGACTGCTCCACCCCGCATCAGGCGACGCGCACTATAGTGATCCGCGTTGCGCAAAGCAACAATAAATTTGCGGCAATTCAGCTCGCAGCCACCGCAGAAAGACACCAGGTCATCAGCGGGCCACCGAAGATGCCGAGCCCGATCAGCGCCAGCACGTTCAACGCAAGCACGATGCGGAAGCCGTGGTCCGGTTGTGCGATCACCGGCGCATGCGCGGCCGGCGCGTCGAAATACATGACCTTGATGACGCGCAGGTAATAGAACGCGCCGACGACCGCGAACAAGCCGCCGACGATGGCCAGCCACAAGGCGTCGATGCGGACCACGGCCTTGAGCACCTGCAGCTTGGCGAGGAAGCCGACGAACAGCGGCACGCCCGCGAACGAGGCCATCACCACCAGCATCAGGAAGGCGTAGAAAGGATTGCGCTGGTTCAGACCGCGGAAGTCCTCGATCTCCTCGGCCTCGAAGCCCGAGCGCGAGAGCAGCACGATCAGGCCGAACGCGGCGACCGTGGTGATCGAGTAGGTCGTGGCATAGAACAGTGCCGCCCCGAAACCGTCGGCGCCGCCGCCGATGATGCCGAGCAGCAGGAAGCCGACATGCGAGATCGTCGAATACGCAAGCATGCGCTTCAGGTTGGTCTGCGCGATCGCGATGACGTTGCCGATCACCAGCGACAGCACCGCCAGCACCGACAGCATCGCCGACCACTGGCTCCACAGCGCCGGCGTGCCGAAAGCGTTGTCGAGCAGGCGGTAGGCCATGCCGAAGGCCGCCACCTTGGGCGCGCTCGCCACGAACAGGGTCACGCCGGTCGGCGCGCCCTGATAGACGTCGGGCACCCAGGCGTGGAACGGCGCCGCGCCGAACTTGAAGCCGATGCCGACGACGATGAAGACGATGCCGAACACCAGCAGGTCGGGACGCGGCACGTTGCTCGATGCCATGGCGCGGATGCCGCCGAGGTCGAGTGTTCCGGTGGCGCCGTAGACCATGCTCATGCCGTACAGCAACAGGCCGGACGCCAGCGCGCCGAGCACGAAGTACTTCATCGCCGCTTCCGAGGACAACGCGCTGTCGCGGTTCATCGCGACCAGCGCGTAGGAACTCAGCGCCAGCATTTCCAGCCCGAGGTAGGCGCTGAGCAGGTTGCCGGCGGACACCAGGATCATCATGCCGATCACGGCGAACAGCGACATCGTGTAGAACTCGCCCTGGAACAGGCCGCGCGGCTTCAGGTGCGGACGTGCATAGATGTAGGCGAGCGCGGTGCTGCCGAGGATGAACAGCTTGCAGACCGCGGCCACCTCGTCGCGGATGTACATGCCGTTGAAGGCGGTGCGCGCGAGCGCGTCGTCGCCGGTCGAACGCCAGACCAGCACGCCGGCGACGACCAGCGATGCCACCGCCAGCCAGTGCGTCACCGACCGTTGCTGTTGAGGGATGAACAGGTCGGCCATCAGGATGGTGAAGACGGCGCCGAGCAGGAACATCTCGGGCAACATCGCCCGGACGTCGGCCATCGAGATCGCGATTTCGACTGCGTTGTGGACCATGTCGCGAACTCCTCAGACCTTCACGCGCATCAACTGATCGACCACGGCGCCGATCGAGACATCCATCAGGCCGGTCAACGGCGCCGGCCAAAGCCCGAACAGCAACGTCGCCGCGGCAAAACCGCCGAGCACGAGCGCCTCGCGACCGTTGATGTCGGACAGCGTCTTGACGTGGTCGTGCTTCGCTTCGCCGAACATCACGCGCTTGACCATCCACAACGTGTAGGCGGCACCGATGATCAGGGTCAGCGCAGCGGTCGCGGCGATCCACGGCGCGGCCTGAAAGCTGGCGAGGATGACCATGAACTCGCCGACGAAACCGGAGGTGCCCGGGAGGCCGCTGTTGGCCATCGCGAAGAAGACCATGAAGAAGGCGAACCAGGGCATAGTGTTCGCGACGCCGCCGTAGTCGCCGATCATGCGGCTGTGCACGCGGTCGTAAAGCACGCCGACGCAGGAGAACAGCGCCGCCGAAATGAAGCCGTGCGAGATCATCTGAACCATCGCGCCCTGCAGCGCCAGCTTGGCCGCCGCCAGGTTGCCGACGTCGCGCGCCAGCATCAGCGGCACGAAGGCGCCGAGGGTGACGAAACCCATGTGCGAGATCGACGAATACGCGATCAGCTTCTTCATGTCCTGCTGCACCAGCGCGACGAAGCCGATGTAGACGACCGCGATCAGCGACAGCGCGATCACCAGCCAGGCGAACTCGTGCGACGCGTCGGGCGTGATCGGCAGGTTGAAGCGCAGGAAACCGAAGCCGCCGATCTTCAGCATGATCGCCGCCAGGATCACCGAGCCGCCCGTCGGCGCCTCGACGTGCGCATCCGGCAGCCAGGTGTGCACCGGCCACATCGGCATCTTCACCGCGAACGAGGCGAAGAAGG
>CALMWD010000235.1 GCA_937873105.1 uncultured Rhodanobacteraceae bacterium | reverse complement strand
CCCGGCGATCGGGTGACCTTCGGTTTCATCGGCAAGATCGACACCGACAAGGGCGCCTGGTTCGTGCATCGCGCCGTGAAGCCGGGCGAAGCCACCGCGACGCTGCTGCCGCAGATCGTCGAGGAGGCGCTGAAGGTGTTGCCGATCCCGAAGCCGATGCGCTGGTCCGACCTCGACTACCAGTTCGTGCGCCCGGCGCACTGGCTGGTGATCCTGCTCGGCGCCGACGTGGTGCCGGCCGAGATCCTCGGCCTGACGTCCGACCGCATGAGCCGCGGCCACCGCTTCCATCATCCGGAACCGGTCTGGATCGCGCATGCGAACGACTACATCGACGCGTTGCGCGCGGCCAAGGTGCTGGTCAATCCGGCCGAGCGCGCGAACCGCGTGATCGCCGAAGTGCAGCGCGTGGCCGAGGCCAGCGGCGGCGTGCCGCGCCTGCGCCAGGAATTGATCGACGAGGTGAAGAACCTGGTCGAATGGCCGGTCGGCATCGCCTGCACCTTCGAACGCGAGTTCCTGCGCGTGCCGCAGGAAGCCCTGATCATGACGATGGAATCGAACCAGAAATTCTTCCCGGTGTTCGATGCCGACGGCAAGCTCACCGAGCACTTCATCGGCGTCGCCAACATCGAGAGCCGCGATCCGAACGAGATCCGCAAGGGTTACGAGCGCGTGATCCGCCCGCGCTTCGCCGACGCCAAGTTCTTCTTCGACGACGACTTGAAGTCGCCCCTCGCCGCGCAGCAGGAGGCGCTGAAGAAGGTCACCTACCAGCAGAAGCTCGGCTCGGTCTGGGACAAGGTCTGCCGCGTCGGCGAACTGGCGCGCGTGGTCGCCGAACGCCTGCGTTCGATGCATGGCATCGGCGTCGATCCGGCGCAGGCGACGCAGGCCGCCCAGCTCGCGAAGTGCGACCTGATGACGCGCATGGTCGGCGAGTTCCCGGAACTGCAGGGCATCATGGGCCGGTACTACGCGAGCGCGCAGGGCGAAGCCGCCGAGGTCGCGAATGCGCTCGACGAGTTCTACCAGCCGCGTTTCGCCGGCGACGCGATCGCGCCGAGCCGCCTCGGCCAGGTGCTGGCCATCGCCGAGAAACTCGACACGCTCGCCGGCATGTTCGCGATCGGCCAGAAGCCGACCGGCAACAAGGACCCGTTCTCGCTGCGCCGCAATGCGCTCGGCTTGGCACGCACGCTGATCGAAGGCGGGCTCGATCTCGACCTGAACGCCTTGCTGCGCGAAGCCATCGCCGCGATCTCGACCGACGGCCTCGACGCCAAGGCGAACGACCTCTACGACTTCATCACCGACCGCCTGCGCGGCTACTACGCCGACCAGGGCATTCGTGGCGATGCCTTCGAAGCCGTGCTCGCGGTGCGTCCGGCCAGCCTGCGTGACTTCGACCGCCGCATCCGCGCCATCGACGCGTTCACGAAGCAGCCGGAAGCGGACAGCCTCGCGGCCGCGAACAAGCGCATCGGCAACATCCTGCGCCAGGCCGGCGAGAAGCAGTTCGCGATCGCCGACCGCGTCGATGCCGCCCTGCTCGATGCCGGCGCCGAGACCGACCTGGCGAACGCCCTGTCGGCCGCGATGGCCGAGGTCGAACCGCTGATGCGCGAACACCGCTACGTCGAAACGATGCAGCGCCTCGCGCGACTCAAGCCGGTCGCCGACGCCTTCTTCGACGGCGTCATGGTCATGGTCGACGACGCCGCGAAACGCGCCAACCGCCTCGCCCTGCTGCGCTCGTTGCGCACGCAGTTCCTCGCGATCGCGGACATCGGCGTGTTGCAGTCGGCCTGATCAGGCACCCAGCCAGCGCCGGAACCAGGCGCTGGCGAGCGTGGCGACCTGGTCGAGCGCGCCGTGTTCCTCGAACAGATGCGTGGCGCCCGGCACGATGCCGAGTTCGGCGCTGCGCGGCAGTCGCGCCAGGGCTTGGCGATTCAACGCCAACACCTCGTGATCGGCGCCGCCGACGATGAGCAGGGTCGGCGCATGCACGCGCGCGAAGACATCTTCGCCGGCGAGGTCCGGACGGCCGCCGCGCGAGACCACGGCGCCCACGCGCGCGGGCTGCGCCGCGGCCGCGATCAGGGCCGCCGCCGCCCCGGTGCTGGCGCCGAACAGTCCGATCGGCAGCGCCGCCAGCGCGGGATCGGCCTGCAACCAGCGCAAGGTCGCGGCCAGGCGTTGCGCCAGCAGCGGAATGTCGAAACGCGCGGACGGATCGCTGTCTTCCTCGGGCGTCAGCAGGTCGAACAACAGCGTCGCGAAGCCGGCCTGCTGCAAGGCATCGGCGACGGCACGATTGCGCGGACTGAGCCGGCTGCTGCCGCTGCCGTGCACGAACACGACCAGGCCTCGCGCCTGCGTCGGCACGGTCAGGTCGCCAGGCAAGGGCGTGGCGGCACCGGCCTCGATGCGCAGGTGGCGCGTCGAGGTGCGTCCCTGCGCGAGCACGCGCATCACGTCCGCATCCTCGACCGCGGCAAAGTCTTCGTACCACTGGCCGACCGACAGGAAGGGCTCGGGCGTGGCCAGACAGACCACTTCGTCGGCATGCAGGCGTACGCGTTCCAGGCTGTCCGCGGCCGCCACCGGCACCGCACAGACCAGGCGCCGAGGTGCTTGCGCCCGCGCCGCTTCCAGCGCGGCGAACATGGTCGCGCCGGTGGCGAGGCCATCATCGACGACGACGACGACGCGATCACGCAGCGGGATCGGTTGCACGCCGTAGCTGCGACGGCGCGCGTGGATCAGATCCAGCTGCTTCTGCGCCACGTCGGCGACGTAACGATGCGGCAGGGTCAGCAGGGCCGCCTCCGGATTCATGTGCACGCTGCCGTGCTCATCGATCGCGCCGAGCGCGAGCTCGGGGTTGTGCGGCGCCCCGAGCTTGCGCACCAGCACCACGTCGAGCTCGCCGTCCAGGGCATCGGCGATCACCCGCCCCATCGGCACCGCCCCGCGCGGAATCGCCAGCACCACCGGCCTCTGCCCGCGCAGATGCGCCAATCGTTGCGCCAGTTGGCGTGCGGCGTCGAGTCGATCATGGAATGGCAATCGCGTCATCGCGAACTCCCGCCGGCCGATGGAGCGAGACTGCGCCGTCGTCGCAGCGTCGTCAACGGCCGCCGCGGTGCCGACGGACACGCGCCGACGCGTCAGCCCGGGCGTCCGACGCCGATGCGTATCGCCAACGCACCGATGAGCAGGACCACAACGGCCAGCGCGTCCGACAGGCGGTCCGCCAGGACCGGAATGGCGGGTGCGGCGACGACGCCGAGCGACCGCGAAGTCAGCAGGACCGAACTGGGGGCGCTGACGTAGATGTCGATCTGGTATTCGCCCGGCGGGAAGCGCCCGAGCTCGACGACCTGCGTGCGTTCGGGCAGCGGCGGCTGGCCCGGAACGATCACGTCACTCAGTCCCACGTAGACCTGGATCGAGCTTCCGTAGCGGAACGTGTTCACGAACTCCAGTCGATCCGGCGGAGCGAGGTGCAAGGTCATCCTGATGGTGTCCTGCGGGGTCGCCCGCAACGGCGCGACATCAAGCACCGAGACCGCGCGCGCGAAGGGCGAGGCGATCAGGAGCGCCAACCACAGGATCCACAGTCTCATGCATCGCTCCCAGGAAAAAATGCGCGGTTCCCGAAGATACCGGTTGCGCCCTCACTCGGAGCGAAACACGCGTCGGCGCTCGACGTCCAGCCCGATGCGCGCCGGATCCTGGCGCAGCCGAAGGGTGCTTCCGGATGTCGTGCCGACGGGAAGGCGCGCTGCCTGCCCGGTCCCGGTTAGAGTTCCCCGATGCGCTCATTCAACGAAATCACCGAACCCGGCGGCGTGCCGATCAAGCTGTGGACGCAGGGCGTGCCGGTCGAGGACGAGGCGAAGCGGCAGTTGTCGCAACTCGCGCGGCTGCCGGTGGTGTGGCCGCATGTGGCGGTGATGCCGGACGTGCATGTCGGCATCGGCGCGACCGTGGGGTCGGTGGTGCCGACTCGGCACGCCATCATCCCGGCGGCGGTGGGCGTGGACATCGGCTGCGGCATGATCGCGGCGCGCACCTCGTTGCATGCGAACGATCTGCCGGACGCGCTGGCGGGCGTGCGCAGCGCGATCGAACAGGCCGTGCCGCATGGCCGCACGGCCCCGCGTGGCGGTCGCGACAAGGGCGCCTGGAAGGATCCGCCGAAGACGGCGCAACAGGCCTGGGCCTCGCTGGAACGCGACTTCAAGCGCCTGTGCGAACTGCATCCGCGCCTGAAGAACACCAACCACCTGAACCATCTCGGGACGCTGGGTACCGGCAACCACTTCGTCGAGCTGTGCCTGGACGACACCGACCAGGTCTGGGTGATGCTGCACTCGGGCTCGCGCGGCGTCGGCAACGCCATCGGCACGCACTTCATCGAACTGGCTCAGGCCGACATGTGCGGCCACATCGCCCACCTGCCGCATCGCGACCTCGCCTATTTCCAGGAAGGATCGAGACATTTCGACGACTACGTGTTCGCGGTCGACTGGGCGCAGCGTTTCGCCCGGGAGAATCGGGCGATCATGATGTCGAACACGCTGGCGGCGCTGGCCAAGGCGATCCCGAAGCCGTTCAAGCTGACCGAAGAAGCGGTGAACTGCCATCACAACTACGTGCAGCGGGAAACGCACTACGGCGAGTCGCTGTTCGTGACCCGCAAGGGTGCGGTGAGCGCGCAGCGCGGCCAGCTCGGCATCATCCCGGGATCGATGGGCGCGAAGAGCTTCATCGTCCGCGGCCTCGGCAACGAAGCGGCGCTCTGCTCGTGCTCGCACGGCGCCGGTCGCGTGATGAGCCGCACCCGGGCCAGGCAGATGATCACGCTGGACGAGCACGTGAAGGCGACCGCCCACGTCGAATGCCGCAAGGATGCCGACGTGATCGACGAATCGCCGGCGGCGTACAAGTCCATCGACGCGGTGATGGCGGCGCAGCGCGACCTGGTCGAGATCGTGCATACGTTGCGGCAGGTGGTGTGTGTGAAGGGCTGATGGGCCATCGCGGCCTGGAGGTTGCTTTGCGGGAGCCATCGCGGCTTGGAAGCCGCTCCTACGAGGGCACAGGCATCACGCCGGACTCACGCCCGGCGCATAGAGTGCGCGGCGTGTGAGTGGAGGTGAACCATGAAGCTGCAACTGTGGGTGCTGCTCGGCGCGCTCGGCCTGTCCGGTGCGGCGCACTCGGCCTTGCCGAACGAGCCCGTCGAGCGCATCGACCTGGCGCGTTATCTCGGCACCTGGCACGAGGTGGCGCGCCTGCCGAACCGTTACCAGGACGACTGCGTTTCGGGCACCACCGCGACCTACTTCCGCGATGACGACGGCGAGATCGTG
>CALMWD010000234.1 GCA_937873105.1 uncultured Rhodanobacteraceae bacterium | reverse complement strand
CGCCAGCGCCACCGCCTCGTGGGCGGCCGCGTGTTCGCTGCCGAGGCGCACGATGCGGCGCTGGATCGAACGCCAGGCCGACGCGAACGGATGCGGACGATGGGCCGCGTTGAACACGACCAGATGGCCGAGGCGTGGCGCAAGCCGCTTGGCGAGGTGCAGGCCGACCATGGCGCCGTAGGACGCGCCGATGCAGGCGCGCACGTGCTTGATCTGGAGATGGTCGAGCAGGGCGACGATCGCCTGCGCCTGGTCGTCCGGATCGATCGCGGCATCGAGCGTGCCGTCGGCGCCGATCCAGTCGATCGACAGCAGGCGATGGAAGAAGGGATCGAGCGCGCCGCCGCGGCGCACCTGCTGCGGCCACCAGCCTTCGGCGGCGTCGATCGCATTGGCGGACAACTGCCGATGCGCCGAGATCCCGCCCAGCACGACCAGCAGCGGCGCTTCCTGCGCGCCGAGGATCTGCCAGCGCAACACCACGTCGAAGCACCCGCCATGGCGCAAGGTCAGGCGCAGGGGGAAGGAGCCGCGCTGCACCGGCACCGGCGCATCGGCATGCGGCGCGAAGCTCGGCGCGCCAAAGGCGGCGCTGCGCGGTTCGAAGACGTGGGTTTCTGCATCGACGGCGAGCGACATGGCGAACTCCTGAAGGAATCTCGCCCATCCAGCGCCCTGCGGAGACGTCGCCCGACCGCACCGAAGCGGTCGTGCGACCCATCTTCCGGTGCACGAGTCACCGCAGGACTTGGCACCTGGCGCGACGCCGAGGCGTCGCGCTGGTTGCCCCGGCATCCAAGGGCCTATCCCTCCGCCGGTCTTGATGGGTATGTGCGGCCAGCATGCCGGCCGCATTCCCATCTGTCAATCTCTTCATCGCGATGAAGAGATATTACTTTTCGTCATCAGGGCGCCGCGCGGTCGTAGCTGAGCAGGTCGAAGCTCAGGGTGTCGTCCGGGTTCTGCGACAGCGACGCCTCGCGGGCGATGAATACGTACGACTTTCCCTCCTCGAGCTTGCTGGTCATCAAGGACTCGGTGTGCGGATCGACGTAGACGAGCAGGTCGCGGCCCTCGGGCGTGATCACGTGCAGCGGCGGACCGACCCGTTCCTGCTTGATCTCGTTGATCCACTTCGCCTGATCGCCGGCCGCGGGATTGCGGCTGGCCAAAGTGCCCTCGATGCGCACGATCTTGCGCCAGGTCGGATCCTGTTCGGGTTCGATGTCCTGGCCGTTCATGCGCGCAGTCGAGGTCTCCTCGAACTTCGCCATCAGTTCGCCCAGGGTCTGGTAGCGGATCTGGAAGTCCCAGTGGGAGACGTCGCGCGCGATGTGTTCGGCCGCACCGAGCACCATCTCGGTCTGGGCCGCGTTGCAGACGCCCTTGCAGTACGGCAGCCCGATCTCGATGAAGCCCTTGAGTCGATCCTTTTCGAGATCGATGTAGTCGCGCATCTCCAGCATCACGCCCGGCCCCATGGCCACGCCGACCTGCCCGTCATTCGGGGCCGCGACCAGCACCGCGCCGTTGCCGACATCGAGCTTGCCGACGCGCAACTGGCGCATCATCGCGTAGGCGTACTCGTCGGCGCTCATCCCGTGCAGGCTCTTGGCGACGATGGTGACGATCTCGACCTGGTGCTGGGCCGCGAGGTCGTACATCTGCCGCTCGAAGCTGGCGCGCGTGCCGGCATCCAGCACGCCGATCTCGTCGATCACGAACTTGCCGAACTTGGCCGGGATCGCATTCGCGTCGGGCGTCGGCAGCACGTCGACCGGGCCTGTCGCGGTGACGACGGGCTTGCCGGGCGCATCGTCGCCCATGGTCGGGACGCTCGGGAACGCCGGGACGTCGCCGTCCGCACGCGACGGCGCGGTCGTGGTCGCCGGCGGGTTCCGGACGGGGGCCGATTGCGCGATCGTGTCGGCGGCCGGCGCCCGCTTCGGCGCCGCCGGCGAAGCCACCGTGCCGGAGCAATCGCCGCCCTGCTGCGCGCAGGCCTGTTCCCAGCCCTCGGCAATCGCCTTCACGCGCTTGCTGCGGCCCGGGTGGGTCGGGCCGTCGGTCTCGGGAACCAGCGCATTCATCGCCTTCTGCGCGTCGCCCAGCAAGGCGCCCATCTTGTAGAGCACGTAGCCGCTGAACTTGTCGGCCTCGAGTTCGGTGGGCGGCTGGCTGCCTCCGGGCTGGATGGTGTGGCCGGACAGATGGTGCCCGACCTCGTGCGCCATGATGCTGATCGGCGCCCAGTTGTTGTTCTGGGTGGCCTTGAGCACGTCGGCCATGAACTGCTCGTTGTAGGCGATGACGCGGCGCGGCAGCTTGTCCTCGCCCACCAGGATCACCGCCGCCGCGTTCGGCACCTGCGGGTGCGGCAACACGTCGAAGTTCTGCGGCAGGCCGGTGTACTTCATGATTTCGGCGACGACCCGCTGACCGGCGCCGTCGCGGCCCGCGGCCATGCCATGGGCGTCGACTTTCACCGGCGAACCGTCGTAGGAACAGGCCTGCAGCTGGCTCGCGATCTCGTCGATCATGGCCGCTTCGCTCATCGCCGCGCGCGGGGGCGCGTCGTTGGCCGCCAGCGCTCGGCCGTTCGAAGCGGCGCCGTCGCTGCCGCCGCAGGCGGCAAGGGCGATGCTCAGGGCGATGCACAGCGTGTTGCGTTTCAGGGGGAGGCGCGTGGACATGGCGGATCTTCCGTTTCGGGTGAGGGGATTCAGGCGAGTTGGGCGAGCACGAACTTGACCAGCGCGTACGAATACAGGCGCACGAGCAGGTACTTGAGAGCGACGAATGCCGCGGCGGCGAGGAGCAGGCGCCAGGCGTCGCGCACGGCATTGAGCCGGAAGAACTGGGCGAACGCGAACACCATGATCGCGGCCTCGACCCCGTCCATCGGCCAAGCCGACCATTGCCGGTGCAGGGCCAGGAACGCCGGGTCGCGAAACGCCAGGACCGGCAACTGGTTCAGGATGTTCGCGACGATGACGAGGAAATGCACGTAGACGCCGAGCACCAGGTGTTCGGTCAGGTTGTAGGCATGGCGCCAGCGCAGCACCAGCAGCGAGGCACCGACGATCGCGAAGATGCCGAGCGAGAACGACCAGTTCGCGTAGGCGCGAACCAGTTCCATCACCTGGCTCAGCTGCGCGTCCCGGGTATCGAGATGGTGGGTCCGAGCCAGCACCAGCAACTGCACGCCGATCGCGACCAGCAGCAGCTTCAGCGGGTGCACGTGCCTGGCGCGGGCGCCGAGCACGTACTCGCGCGCGACCACGCCGGGCGAATGTGCGAGCCGCCAGGCCGCCTTGACGATGCCGAACTCGAACACGCGATAACTCTGCCAGGCCTCGGCGCGCACGGCGCCGAGGTCGAGCCGCTGCGCGCGCTTCTGGCCGCAGCGGCCGCAATAGGGCGTGGCCATCGCGGCACCGCAGTTGCGGCACACCGGCGCGTCGAAGTGGGCGGCGCTGGGCTCGGGGAGGACCATGGTCGTCGCAGATTCGGCTGCGCCGGGCGATCAGCGCGCGATCGCGCGCAGTTCGAAGTCGTCGAACACGGCGCTGGTGCCGGCCATCTTCTCGCCCATCACGATCAGGCCGACCTGTCCATCGGAGTGCGCGGCATCGGTGGCTTCGGCCACGACTTCACCGTCGAGCATCAACTTCAGCGAAGGGCCCTTGCAGCGTGCGCCGATGCGCAGGTCGGCCATGTTCGGCATCACGCCCTCGAAGCGGCCGTTGGCCAGGGTCTCGGCCTTGCCGCCCTGGACCTTCAGGATGGCGTAACCGTGACTGCCCGACACCATGAAGGCATAGAAGTTGCCGTGGTCGCTGTGGCGACAGACCACGCCGCCGGTGCCCTGGCCGACGCCGGTGTACAGGAACAGGCTGGCCTCGACCTGGACGTCGGCGCCCGGCGCCTGCTTCGGCGCCGGCACGATGCCATAGGTCGCATCGTCGACCGGGGTCATCTGGTAGCCACCATCGTTGTTGTACAGCGCGATGCCCTTGGCCTTGTGGTCGGCGACCTGGGTATCGATCCAGCCGCTGCCGCTGTCCGAGAAATCGTCGCGGAACACCGTGCGGTCGGCGGCGTTGGCGAAGCCGGCGGCAAGGCACAGGGCGACGGCGGGAACAAGGCGGGACAGGCGTTTCATGGCGGGCTCCAGTCGCGGCGACAGGCCGCGTTGTCCTGCAGTACGCGGAATCGGCGCGTTTTCTCCGCCCGCGCCGGCGCGTATGCTTCGCCCATGGGGGCAAACCTGGACGACATCACCGGCTGGCTGGTCGACTGGCAACAGGGCGATGCCCTCGCGCGCGACCGCGTTTTTGCGCGCCTGTATGCGGAGATGAAGCGCCTGGCCGCCAGCGTGCTGCGCTCGGAGTCCGGGCACGACACTCTGCAGCCGACGGCGTTGCTGAACGATGCGCTGATGAAGCTGATCCAGGCGCGGGCGCCGGACGTCGAAGACCGCGGCCATTTCATCCGCGTGGTGGCCCGGGCGATGCGCCAGATCCTGATCGACCGCGCCCGCCGCAAGCTGGCCGAGAAGCGCGGCGCCGGCGCGGTGCCGGAGTCGATCGACGACATCGACGTCGCCGGCATGGGTTCGCCGCACGAGCTGGTAGCCCTGGACGACGCCCTGAGCGCGCTCGCCAGGCTCGACCCGCGCGCCGCTGCGGTCGTGGAGATGCGCGTCTTCGCCGGCCTCACCATCGAGGAAACCGCCCAGGCCCTCGACATCCACCCGTCGTCCGTCAACCGCGAATGGGCGCAGGCCAGCGCCTGGCTGCGCGAGCAGCTCGGCGATGGACGCGGCCTCTGACGCGGCGCGCTATGCGCGCCTGAAGGACCTGCATTTCGAGCTCGATGCGTTGCCGGCGGGACCACGCGAACAGCGCCTGCGCGAGATCGAGGCCGAGGAACCCGAGTTCGGCGTGGCGCTGCGGAAGCGCTTCGGCGGCGAAACGCGCGCCCGCGATCTCCTCGACCGCGCCGAACAACGCGAACGCGACGCCGCTGCGCCGCAGCTGCCGCAGTACCGCATCGTGCGCGAACTCGGCCGCGGCGGCATGGGCCGGGTCTGGCTGGCCGAGCGCGAACTCGACGGCGCGACCCAGCGGGTCGCGCTGAAGCAGATCGCCCAGGCCGGCTGGAGCGACGAGGACGAACGCCGCTTCCAGCGCGAACGCCGCATTCTGGCTGCCCTCGACCATCCGAACATCGCCGCCCTCGTCGACGGCGGTCGCGATGCCTCCGGCGCGCCTTTCCTGGCCACGGCCTTCGTCGACGGCCAACGCCTCGATCGCTGGTGCAGCGCGCGCAACGCGCCGCGTCGCGAGCGCGTGCGCCTGGTCCGCGACCTCGCCGCCGCCATCG
>CALMWD010000233.1 GCA_937873105.1 uncultured Rhodanobacteraceae bacterium | reverse complement strand
CGCGCAGATCGTGCCGATCGTGGAGCCGGAAGTGCTGATGGACGGCAGCCACGACATCGACACCTGCTACGACGTGACCGAAGCCACGCTGCGCAGCCTGTTCGGCGCCCTGTACGAGCACAACGTGCTGCTCGAAGGCACGATCCTGAAGGCCAGCATGGTCATCCACGGCAAGGACTGCGCCGACAAGGCCAGCCCCGAGGAAGTCGCCGAACTGACGCTGCGCTGCCTGAAGTCGGCCGTGCCTTCGGCGCTGCCGGGCATCGTCTTCCTCTCGGGCGGCCAGTCCGACCTGGACGCGACGCGCCACCTGAACATCATGAACCAGCTCGGTCCGAACCCGTGGCCGCTGTCGTTCTCCTACGGCCGCGCCATGCAGTCGGCGGCGCTCAAGCTGTGGTCGCAGGACCTGGCCGGCAACTTCGCCAAGGCCCAGGCCATCGTCGCCAGCCGCGCCCGCGAGAACGGCATGGCCGCCCTCGGCCGCTGGACGCCGGACATGGCCGCATGATCGCAAGCTGACGCGTGTCATCGAAAGGGCGGGTCATCCCGCCCTTTCTTTTTGCGTCACGAAACCTTGCAATACGGATCCGGCAACATCATTTCCGCGATTCCGGACGAAACCACGAGGACAGGCCATGACGACCCCGCTCAAGCAACTCGACAAGGCGCTCGGCGCGCTGCGCGATCTCGGACTGATCAAGTCGCAGCCCGAGGAGGCGCCGGTCGTCGCGCTGATCGACCGCATCGCCCACCTCGATCCGGACAAGACCGTGGCGATCGCGCGGACCTTGTCGCAGGCTTCGCTGTTCAACGAGGTGGTGCGCGAGCACATCTCGGCGATGAGCATCGGCGAGCGCTACCGCGGCATCACCGAGGCCTTCAACACCATCCGCGACGACGCCAAGGCGATGGTCGCCCAGGTCGAGGACGGCAAGATCGACACGATGGAGCGGCTGTCCAACATCTGGATGAAGGTCACCCGCGGCGACATCCCGAGCCGCTTCGCGCGCATCAAGGACACCTACCTCGACGTCGCCAGGGATGCGAAGGAACAGATCCAGCGCGAACAGATCATCCTCGACGCCTACCGCGATTTCCGCGGCGCTTTGAAGGAGTCGCAGGTGCTCGGTTTCAACGTGCTGAAAAAGGCCGAGGAATCGCTCGCCGTCGCGCGCGCCGCGCTGCAGGCCGCGTCCGATGCGGTGAATGCCAGCCCGGGCAGCGACCGCGAGGCGCACGCCAAGCTCGAAATGGCGCGCGACGCCGCGATGCGCGCGCTGCAGGACGAGGACAAGCGTTACCAGATCGCCAAGGACCTGGCCGAGAACCTGTCGATTTCCTACAACACGACGGAAGTGGTGATGGCGCGGCTGATGCAGATCACCGACGCCAAGGAGCGCGTGTATTCGCAGGCGGTGATGTTCTTCGGCACCAACGAAACCGTGTTCACGGCGCTGTCCGCCTCGTTCACCGGCATGCACGGCCTGCACGAGAGCACGCAGACGCTGGACGCGATGAAGCAGGGCATGAACCAGAGCCTGGAAACCCTGGGCGAGGTCGGCACCAAGGTGCTGGAGGAGGCCACGCGCGCCGGCTACGGCCCGACGCTGCGCGCCGAGTCGGTGGCGAAGCTGGTCGACGCGGTCGTGTCCTTCCAGGAGAAATCGGTGCAGATCATCGACGAGATGCGCGACCTGTCGGCGGCGAACGAACGCGAGATCCAGGCCGCGGTCGAGGACGGCAAGCAGCGTCTCGTGGCCCTGAGCCGTTCCGCGGCGACCCTGCCGGCTCCGCGATAAGCGCGAACGATGAATACGCCCTTGCCGGCCGCGGTGCCGGCACCCGGCCAGCCGCGCACGTCGATGGACGAGCTGATGCTCGCCATGGACATCGTCGACACCCTGCGCCACGAGCAGTCGCTGGTCGAACGCGAGCTCGCGTCGACGCAGCGCGACGAGGACTTCGTCGCACGCGTGAAGCAGATCTACGCGAGCCAGGGCATCGAGGTCAGCGACGCGCTGATTCGACAGGGCGTCGAGGCGCTGAAGCAGGACCGCTTCGCCTACGTGCCGCCGAGGCGCACGCTGGCGGTGCGCCTGGCCGAGGCCTGGGTCGACCGCGGGCGCTGGGCGAAGCGCGCCATGATCGCGGGCTTCGTCGGCGTGTTCGGCTACGCGATCGTGGCGGTGCCGAACGCTTGGATGGCGGGACGCGAGTACGGCGACTACGCCGAGTCGGTGCAGTCCTTGCAGCAGCGCGGCGAACGTTTGCGCGTCCTGTCGGACAGCCTGTCGGTCTTCCCGCGCGGCTGGTCCGTGGATCCGCCCGAACCCGTGGTCGAACACCTGCGTGGCCTGGGCCGCGAGCTCGAACTCGGACAGGCGGCGACGGCGCCGGCGCTGTCTGCAGCGGCGGACCTGTCGCCCCTGGCGCAGGATCGTTTCGCGTCCGGGCCGGAAGCGGCCTACGCGCAACTCGCGCCCGTTCGCGAGCGGCTCGACGGCGCCGAGCGGCAATTGACCGCGCTCGAAGCGCGTCTCAAGTCCGGCGAGCGCCTGCTGTCGGCGGCGCGCCGATTCGATGCCGCGAACGCGCGCCTGGCCACGATGAACCTCGACGCCCAGGTCGCCTCCACCCTGGGCGATGCGCGCGCGCGCGCCGAATCGGCGCTGGCCGCGGCCGATGCCGAGGCCGCCGCCGCTTCCGTGGCACAGCTGGAGCAGGCGGCGGCCACGCTGGACCTCGGCTACACCTTGCGCATCGTCAATCGCGATGGCGTGCAGAGCGGCGTCTGGCGCTATCACGAGGACGCACCGGGCGGTAAGAACTACTACCTCGTCGTCGAGGCGATCGACGCGAACGGCCGGGCGCTGGCGCTGCCGATCGCGAACGAGGAGACGCAGCGCACCGAGACGGTGTCGCTGTTCGCGATCCGCGTGCCGCCGTCCGAGTACGAACGCGTCAAGGCCGACAAGCTCGACAACGGCCTGATCGACGATGCCGTCGTCGGCGAGAAGCGCCGCGGCGAACTCGAAGTCGACTACCGCGTCGCCGTGTCCGGCGGCGCCATCACGGCGTGGTGAGCGCGATGCAATCCGGACAGACCGTACTCCGCGACATGGACCTGCGCATCGTCGGCCTGCGCCAGCAGGCGAACGCGCTGGCGGCCGAACTCGGCACGCTGACGGCGCGCCGCAACGAAGCGCGCACGCGCGAATCGACCACGACCCGCGACCTCGCGCGCCTGCGCCTGGACCTGCTGCAGGCGAGCCAGGTCGCGAGCGGCATCGATGCCGCCGACCAGCGCGCCCTGGCCCTGCTCGGCGAACGCGTGCAAGCCCTGGCGGAATTGGATGTCGCCATCGCCGGGTCGGCCGAGCGTCAGCAGGCCCTGGCGGCGGCGCGCGGACTGCGCTTGGCCGAGCGCGACGTCGCGGCGCAACGCCTGAACGAGACGATCGAATCGACGCGCGCGGCGCTGTCTGCGACGACAGCCTACCAGGCGCTGCAGGCCACGGCGGCGCGCGCGCTCGAGACCGCGGCCCTGGCCGCCGAGAAGGCCCGCACCGCCGCCGCCGATCGCGAAAGCAAGCGCCAGCCCTACGAGGCCGACAAGCTGTTCATGTACCTGTGGCAGCGCCGCTTCGGCTTTCCGGAGTACGCCGCCAGCGCGCTGACACGCACGCTCGACCAGTGGGTGGCGCGGTTGATCGGCTACGAGGGCGCGCATCGCAATTACCGCATGCTGCTGGCCCTGGCCGATCACCTCGCCACCCATGCGGAGGCGCAGGCCCGCGTCGCCGCCGATGCGCAGGCGCGCCAGGTCGAAGTCGAGGACGCCGCGCTCGACGCCGCCGGCGTGCCGGCGCTGGAGGATGCGCTCGACGCCGCCGAAGCGGCGCTGGCCGCGGCCGAGCAGGCGATCGAGGACGAGGAGGCGAGGCACCGCCAGCGCCTTGAGGAGCGTGCGGCCATGGCCGCCGGCACCGACCGCTACACCACCGAGGCGCTGAACCTGATCGCCGCCCAGCTCGGTCGCGAGGAGCTGGCCCAGCTGCGCAGCGACGCGCAGGGCACCGACAGCCCGAAGGACGACGCGATGGTCGCGGCACTCGCCAACCTGCGCGCCGAAAGCAGCCAGCTCG
>CALMWD010000232.1 GCA_937873105.1 uncultured Rhodanobacteraceae bacterium | reverse complement strand
TTCGGTCGCGAACTGTCGGAGCACGGCATCCACGAGTTCATGAACATCAAGACGATCTACGTGGCCTGAATCAGACGGCCACCACCCGGTCGCGACCGCCGGCCTTCGCGGCGTAGAGGGCCTGGTCGGCGCGCCGCAGCAGATCGTCCAGGCTGCGGTCGGTGGAGGCGACGTGGGTCACGCCGATCGAGACGGTGAGCTGCAGTTCGTGCTCGCCGGCGCGCAAGCGCGCGTCGCGGATGGCCGTGCGAAGGCGCTCCGCTTCCAGTTGCGCACGCTCGGCATCGGCGTCGAACACCACCACGAATTCCTCGCCGCCCTGTCGTCCTGGCACGGTGCCGGGCGAGGCGCTCGCCGCCAGCGTATCCGCGACATGGCGCAGGGCGATGTCGCCGACGTCGTGGCCGTAGCGGTCGTTGATCGACTTGAAGTGGTCGACATCGACGACGGCGAGCGAGAAGGATTGCCGCCGGGCCTGTGCACGGTCCAGGCGTTCGCTGCCGATGCGCGTCAGGGTCCGCCGATTCGCGAGCCCCGTCAGCGCGTCGGTCGAGGCCGCATGTTCCCATTGCCGGCGGATGCGTTCGGAACACATCAGCAGGAAGGCGGTCGTGCCGATCACCGGCAGGATCGCGGCCACCAGGGGCGTGGCCATGTTCATCCAGCTGCGGCGGTCGAGGATGTCGTCGACCGAGCCCGCGGCGAACGCGAAGTATCCGCCGCGCAACACCATGAACAGTGCCAGGAACACGAACAGTCCAAGCAGGACGCGCCGGCTGCGCGCGGCGTCGCCGCCGCGATGGAGCACGCGTGCGCAGGCCACGAACAGGAAGACCCAGACCGCGGACGCGAACATCACCCTCGCCGCGAGATCGGGGCGGATGGCCGAAAACCACCCGATGCCGACGCCGCCGACCAGGGCGAGCCACAACACGTGCAGCGACTCCGGCCGCCCGTCGAATTGCCGCAGCGCCCGCCAGTAGGCGGTGAGCCCGAGCATCAGCAAGGCGTTCGCGACCGGCAGCACGAAGCCGGGCGGCAGCGCGTGTTGTACCGCCAGCAGGATGCAGCCGCCCGCGACCAGCAGGGTACCGAGGCGCCAGCTGAAGGCGGCGGGGCGCAAGCCCTCGGGCAGGTCGCGATGCATCAGTCCGAGGATGCCGCCGTTCAGCAGCATCATCAGCGTGGCGATGACGAAGGCGGTGGTCGGGTCCATGCGGAGATCGCTCCGGCTCGCCCGCGATGCTAGCGCGAGCGGACGGCGGCGATCAGGGTCGCGTAGACCCGCCGGTCGGCCTCGGAGTAGCAGCAGCACACGATGCGCTCGAAGTCCGCCGCACGGGCATGGCCGCACAACACGTCGAGCGCGACCGTCGCCGCGGGCTCGATCGGATAGCCGTAGATGCCGGTGCTGATACAGGGGAACGCGATCGAGCGCGCCCCGGCTTCGGCGGCGATGTCGAGCGAGCGCCGATAACACGAAGCGAGCAGGTCGGCCTCGCCATGGCCGCCGCCGCGCCAGACCGGGCCGACCGTGTGCACGACGAACTTCGCCGACAGCCGATACGCCTTCGTGAGTTTTGCATCGCCGATGTCGCAGCCGCCGAGCAGGCGGCATTCGTGCAGCAGGTCGGGGCCGGCGGCTCGGTGGATGGCGCCGTCGACGCCGCCGCCGCCGAGCAGGGACGAGTTCGCGGCATTGACGATGGCGTCGACCGCCAGGGTCGTGATGTCGGCACGCACCACCTGCAGCCGCGAATCCATGATTTCCGTGCTCAGCGCTTCACGTAGCGGCCGCCGAAGCGCACGTTCATGCCGCCGCAGGTGGACTTCGGTTCGTCGACCTCGAGGGCGTCGCGGGTGAATCGCAGGGTCAGGACACAGGACCATTCGTCGTCGCCGTCGCGATACGCGACGCGACCGCCGCGCAGGTCGAACTCGCCGTCCAGCGTGCCGGTGTGGACGTTGCCGGTGTCGGCATTGCCGATCCACAAGGCCTCGCCTTCAATCGCGACGCGCCCGTCGGGCAGGGCGCGCACCGTGATCTCGGCGGGCTCCGCCTCGTCGGAGTATTCGCCGTCGCGGCGCGTGTACGTGCCCGCCACGGTTTCGGCCCCCAGATCCTGCCCGATGGCATCCTCCAGTTCGGCGATGCGCGCCTGGTACGACGCGGCGATGCAGTCCGCATCGTTGCAGGCGTTGCGTCGCTTCAGCCAGAGGCGTTGCGAGGACTTCGGCTCGCTGTCGCCCGGCTTCGCCAGCGACACCGCCTGCCGATAGGTGGCGGCCATGGCATCGTCGAGGTCGGACAGGGCGGCGTTCGTGCAGACGAGCTGTTCCACCATCGTCGTCGCCTTGGCGCAGTCGAAGCTGGCCGCGTGCGCCGACGCCAACGGCGACAGCAAGAGCAGGAGTACGAGCTGGAGGCGCATGTCAGGATTCCGGCGGTGGACGCTGCTCACGATACGCGATGAAGGCATATGCGGCGAGCAGCGGCGGCGTCAGCCACGGCGACAGGTAATGCGCCGCCTGCGCCGCGGCCAGGCCCATGATCAGCGGCGCGATCGACAGGGAAAACGATTCGATGCGGTGCAGGCGGCGGACGATCCCGTCGATGGCGAGGGTGCCGACGAGGCCGAGGCCGAAATGCGTGGCGGCGAGCGCGAACGGTGTCATCGGTCAGATCCAGCGGCGCACGCGGTCGCGATACCGCCGGTAGTCGTCGCCGAAGCGTTTGCTCAGCGCGGCTTCCTCGGGGGCGATCTGGTAGCGGTTGATCCACGCCACGAAGAGCGCACAGCCGGCGAACGCGAACAGGTGGCCGATCCACAGGGCGACCGCCACCAGGGCGAGCAGGTCGGCGAGGTAGATCGGGTTGCGCGACCAGGCGAACACGCCGGTCGTGACCAGGTGCGAGCTGCGTTCCGGACGCATCGGGTTGATCGTGGTGCGCGCCCGCACGAACTGCATCGCCGCGGCCAGCATCAAGGCCAGCGCGACCGTCAGGATCGCGATGGCCAAGCCGCGTTGCGGCGCGAAGACGCCGAGCGCAACGAAGCGGCCCGTCGCCCACATCAAGGCCGCGCAGAGCGCGGTGACGATGGGCGGCGGTATCCGCAGCTTCATCGCGCGCTCAGCCGAAGGCTTCCTCGTCCATGGCCATCAGCGTGGCGGCGCCGGCGCGGATGGCGCTGGCGTGGGCGCTGGCGCGCGGCAGGATGCGGGTGAAGTAGAAGCGCGCGGTGTCGAGCTTGTTCTTCAGGAAGGCGTCGCCGTGCGGACGCGCGTGCGCCACGAGCTTGGCCGAGAAGTAGGCCATCGCGACGTAGCCGGAATAGAACAGGTAGTCGACCGAGGCCGCGCCGAGTTCCTCCGGATTGGCCATGCTCGCCTTGCCGACGTGCAGCGTCAGCTCCTGCCATTGCTGCGCGAGCTGGGTCAGCACCGGGATGAATTCGGCGACGTCGGCATTGCCGGCGTTCACGGCCGCGAAGTCGGCGATTTCGGTCAGGAACAGCTTCAGGCCGGCGCCCTGCGACTGCAGGGTCTTGCGGCCGAGCAGGTCGAGCGCCTGAATGCCGGTGGTGCCTTCGTAGATCGTCGTGATGCGGGCGTCGCGGGCCAGCTGTTCCATGCCCCACTCGGCGATGTAGCCGTGGCCACCGTAGATCTGCAGCGCGTGGTAGGTGCATTCGACCGAGAGTTCGGTCATCACCGCCTTGACGATCGGGGTCAGGAAACCGAGCAGGTCGTCGGCATTCTTCTTCGCCTCGGCGTCGGTGCCGCGCTCGAACGCGTCGACCAGCATGATCGCGCGATAGGTCAGCGCGCGGCCGGCTTCGACGAAGGCCTTCTGGGTCAGCAGCATGCGCCGGATGTCCGGATGCACGATCAGCGGATCGGCCGGCTTGTCCGGGCGCTTCGGGCCGCTCAGCGAACGCATCTGCAGGCGGTCACGGGCGTAGAACAGGGCGTTCTGGTAGGCGCGCTCGATCAGGCCGAGGCCTTGCAGGCCGACCGCGAGCCGGGCCGTGTTCATCATCGTGAACATGGCATGGAGGCCGCGGTTCGGCTGGCCGATCAGGTAACCCTCGGCGCCGTCGAAGTTCATCACGCAGGTGGCCGAGGCCTTGATGCCCATCTTGTGC
>CALMWD010000231.1 GCA_937873105.1 uncultured Rhodanobacteraceae bacterium | reverse complement strand
GCCGGACGGCCATGTCATCCGCGCGCCGATGGTCGGCACCTTCTACGCCTCGCCGAACCCGGACGCGCCGCCGTTCGTCAAGGTCGGCCAGCAGGTCAAGGCCGGCGACGTGCTCGGCATCATCGAGGCGATGAAGATGTTCAACCAGATCGAGGCCGACATCTCCGGCACGGTCACGGCCGTGCTCGCGACCAGCGGCCAGCCGGTCGAGTTCGACGAACCCATGTTCGTGATCAGCTGAGTCCCGCCCCGATGCTCGACAAAGTCGTCATCGCCAACCGCGGCGAAATCGCGCTCCGGGTGCTGCGCGCCTGCCATGCCCTCGGCATCAAGACGGTGGCCGTGCATTCCACCGTCGACCGCAACCTCAAGCATGTCGGCATGGCCGACGAATCGGTCTGCATCGGCCCGGCGCCGGCGGCCGACAGCTACCTCAACATCCCGCGCATCATCTCGGCGGCGGAAGTGACCGACGCCGAGGCCATCCATCCGGGCTACGGCTTCCTCAGCGAGAACGCCGACTTCGCCGAACGCGTCGAGAAGTCCGGCTTCGTCTTCATCGGCCCGACCGCGGACGTGATCCGCCTGATGGGCGACAAGGTCGAGGCGATCAAGGCGATGAAGGCCGCGGGCGTGCCCTGCGTGCCCGGTTCCGGCGGCCCGCTCGGCGACGACACGGACGAGAACGCGCGGTTCGCGCGCGACATCGGCTACCCGGTGATCATCAAGGCCGCGGGCGGCGGCGGCGGCCGCGGCATGCGCGTGGTGCACACCGAAGCGGCCCTGCACAACGCCATCGCGACCACCAAGGCCGAGGCCAAGGCAGCCTTCGGCAACGACATGGTCTACATGGAGAAGTTCCTGGAGAACCCGCGCCACATCGAGATCCAGGTGCTCGCGGACGGCCAGGGCAACGCCATCCACCTCGGCGAGCGCGACTGTTCGATGCAGCGCCGCCACCAGAAGGTGGTCGAGGAGGCGCCCGCGCCCGGCATCACGCCGGAGATGCGCGACGAGATCGGCCGGGTCTGCGTCGAAGCCTGCCTGCGCATCGGCTACCGCGGCGCCGGCACCTTCGAGTTCCTGTTCCAGGACGGGCGCTTCTATTTCATCGAGATGAACACCCGCATCCAGGTCGAACATCCGGTGACCGAACTCGTCACCGGCATCGACCTGGTGCGCGAACAGCTGCTGATCGCCGGCGGCGAGAAGCTGTCGATCAGGCAGAGCGACGTGGTCCTGCGCGGCCACGCCATCGAATGCCGCATCAACGCCGAGGATCCCGACACGTTCATGCCGAGCCCGGGACTGGTGAAGCGCTTCCACGCGCCCGGCGGCCCGGGCGTGCGCGTCGACACCCACATCTACGACGGCTACCGCATCCCGCCGAACTACGATTCGATGATCGGCAAGCTGATCGTGCACGGCGCCGACCGCGCCCAGGCGATCGCGCGCATGCGCGTGGCCCTGGCCGAGATGGTGGTGGACGGCATCAAGACCAACATCCCGCTGCAGAGCAGGATCATGGCCGACCGCGGCTTCCAGCAGGGCGGCATGAACATCCATTACCTCGAAAAGCGCATCGCCGAACGCAAGGACAAGCCGATCGGGCTGTAACGGAGACACAGGGATGGGCTGGCTGGAACTGTCGATCGAAGTGGAACAACGCTCGCTGTCCCGGGTCGAGGCGGCGCTGGAAGACCTGGAAGCGGCGTCGATCACCCTGCTCGACGCCGAGGACCACCCGATCCTCGAACCCGGCCCGGGCGAGACGCCGCTGTGGCCGCAGGTGACGGTGCGCGCGCTGTTCCACGACCACGTCGACCGCATCGGCCTGTTCGACGCGCTGCAGATCATGGTGCCTTGGCTGACGCCGGAGAAGATCACCGCCCGCGGCGTCGCCGACGAGGACTGGACCCGCGTCTGGATGGACACCTTCCAGCCGATGCAGTTCGGCCGGCGCACCTGGATCTATCCCTCGACGATGGAGCCGCCGGCCGAACTGGCGGCCGAAGCCGCCATCGTGCGCCTCGATCCCGGCCTCGCCTTCGGTACCGGCACGCACCCGACCACGGCGCTGTGCCTGCAATGGCTGGACAGCCTCGACCTGCGCGGCAAGACCGTGCTCGACTTCGGTTGCGGCTCCGGCATCCTCGCCATCGCCGCGCTCAAGCTCGGTGCCGCGCGCGCCATCGGCATCGACAACGACCCGCAGGCCATCGTCGCCAGCCGCGACAATGCCGAACGCAACGGCGTGCTCGACCAGCTCGACCTGTACCTGCCCGACGACGTGCCCGCCGGACTCGCGACCGACGTCGTGGTCGCGAACATCCTCGCCGGCGCGCTGATTTCCCTGCAGCCGACCATCGCCGCGCATTGCCTTCCGCAAGCACCGCTGGCGCTGTCCGGGATCCTCGGGAACCAGGCCGAGGAAGTCGCGGCCGCCTATCGCGACGGCTTCGCCGATCTCGCGATCACGCCGCAGGAAGACTGGGTCCGCATCGACGGCGTGCGTCGCTGAGCGCGCTGCGGCATCATCGTCGCGATGTACACCCAGTGCCCCGAGTGCCTGACGATCTACCGGATTCCGGTCGACGCGCTGACGCGCGCGCACGGCCGTGCGCGCTGCGGCGTGTGCCGGGCCGAATTCGACGCGCGCGCGACCCTGGTCGACCATCTGCCGCCGGAACCGGTCGGCCAGCTGGAACGGCACACGCCCGGTCCGTTGCCGATCCTGGACGTGCCGGCGATGCGGCCCAAGGCCGGGCAGCATGACCTGTTCGCGCCGCCGCCGGACGAAGAGGAGGA
>CALMWD010000230.1 GCA_937873105.1 uncultured Rhodanobacteraceae bacterium | reverse complement strand
GGCCGAAGTCATGGTGCTCGACGTGGACGAGGAGCGTCGCCGCATCTCGCTCGGCATGAAGCAGTGCACCAGCAATCCGTGGGAAACCTTCGCCGCCATGCACAAGAAGGGCGACAAGGTGTCCGGCACGATCAAGTCGATCACCGACTTCGGCGTGTTCATCGGCCTGGACGGCGGCATCGACGGCCTCATCCACCTGTCCGACATCTCGTGGCAGGGCACCGGTGAAGACCTGGTCCGCAACTTCAAGAAGGGCGAGAACCTGGAAGCGGTGGTGCTGGCGGTCGATCCGGAGCGTGAGCGCATCTCGCTCGGCATCAAGCAGCTCGAGCAGGATCCGTTCGCGTCGTACATGGCGAACAACCCGCGTGGCAGCATCGTCAAGGGCCACGTCAAGGAAGTCGACGCACGCGGTGCGACGATCGACCTCGGCGACGGCGTCGAAGGCTATCTGCGCGCGAACGACATCGCCAAGGAACGCGTCGAGGACGCGACCACGAGCCTGAAGGTCGGCGAGGAAGTGGAAGCGAAGTTCATCGGCATGGACCGCAAGGGCCGTACGCTGCAACTGTCGATCCGCGCCAAGGACGAGCAGGAACTGGCCGACACGCTGGCCGACTACCAGTCGGCGGCCGGCGGCACGACCAAGCTCGGCGCCCTGCTGAAAGAGCAGATGCGCAACAAGTAAGTCGAAGGCACCGCCGGCAGCGATCCTGCCGGCGGTGCGCTCTCCGAACCACAGGATGTCCGGACCGATATGACGAAATCCGAACTGATCGAGGCCATGGCGCGGCGCCAGATCCATCTCGCGCACCATGATGTCGAACTCGGCGTCAAGGAAATCCTCGAATACGTCAGCCAGTCGCTCGCGACCGGCGAACGCATCGAAATCCGCGGTTTCGGCAGCTTCTCCCTGCATTTCCGCCCGCCGCGCGTGGGCCGCAACCCGAAGACCGGCGAATCGGTCGCGCTGCCCGGCAAGTACGTGCCGTACTTCAAGCCCGGCAAGGAGTTGCGCGATCGCGTCAACGGCATCGTGTCCACCGAATCCGACGCCGACTGAGGCCGTCGATGAAGCGCTGGATCGTGCTCGTTCTGGCGGCTTCGGTGGCCTTGCTGGCCGCCGCGTTCGCATTGCTCAACGAGGCCGTCGTGCGCCTCGACTTCCATTTCTTCTCCGTGCAGCTGCCGCTCGGCGTCGTGGTGACGCTCAGCCTGCTGGCCGGATTCCTGCTCGCCAGCGCAGCGCTGTCCGCGGCGGTCATCGTGCCGCAGCGACTGCGCCTGCGCGCCTTGCGTCGTCAGCTCGAACTGGCCCGGCAGCACGGGCCGAACCCGCCATGACCCTGGACCTGTCGGTACTGGCCCTGCTGGTACTGGCCGCGTTCCTGTCGGGCTGGCTGGCCGCGCGCCGCAGTCCGGCCACCGCCGTCGGGGCCCAGGCCGACCGTCTGCGCCGCAACTACTTCCGTGGCCTGAACTACCTGCTCAACGAGCAGCCGGACAAGGCGATCGAGGTCTTCCTGCAGATCGCGGAGGTCGACAAGCAGACCGTCGAGACGCATCTCGCGCTCGGCAACCTGTTCCGTCGCCGCGGCGAGACCGACCGTGCCATCCGGGTGCACCAGAATCTGATCGCGCGACCGAACCTGACGCCGGAGCAGAAGTCGCTGGCCTTGCTCGAACTGGGCGAGGACTACATGCGCGCCGGCCTGCTCGACCGCGCCGAAACCCTGTTCACCGACCTCGTCGGCATCGACGCGCACGCACCGGCGGCGCTGCGCCACCTGATCGCGATCTGCCAGCAGGAGCGCGACTGGAAACGTGCCATCGAACACGCGCGCCGGCTCGAGGAGATCACCGGCGAGTCGCAGGCCGAATTGGTCAGCCAGTTCCTGAGCGAGCTGGCCGAGCATGCGGCCGCGAAGAACGATGCGGTGCAGGCGCGGGCCTATCTCACCGAAGCGGTGACGGTGGCGCCGATGTCGGTGCGCCCGCGCCTGATCGAGGGACGACTCGCGCATGCGCAACAGGACTGGCGGCGCGCGGCCAACGCCTACGAGCGCGCGGTCGAGAACGACATCGAATACCTGCCGATCGCGCTGGCGCCGATGCTCGACGCGCTGGAGCAGCTCGATCGCAGCGAATCCATCGACGCCTTGCTCGACGACTGGATGCGGCGTTATCCGGGCATCTCGCCGGTGATCAAGATGACGCGGCGGGTCCGTGATCGCGACGGCGATGTCGCGGCGATCCGCTTCCTCGCGGAGCGCTTGCGCAAGAAGCCCTCGGTGCGCGGACTGGCCGAACTGGTCGACCTGCAGCTCGCCAGCGCGCAAGGCGAGGCCCGCGAGCAGCTCGAGCAGGTGCGCGACCTGCTGCGCCAGGTGCTCGAAGGCCAGGCCCTGTTCCGCTGCGCCCGATGCGGATTCGGCGGCCGCTCGCACCATTGGCAATGCCCGGGCTGCAAGTCCTGGAGCACGATCAAGCCGGTGCACGGCATCGCGGGCAACTGAGATGGCGGTCTGGCTGTCGGCCGGACTCGCGGCGCTGGCGTCGGCCGCGCTGACGGCCGGCTGGATCCGGCATGCGCGCCGCCGCCAGGTCATGGATGCGCCCGAACGGCGGCGCCTGCACGATGCGCCAACGCCGCGTGGCGGCGGCATCGGCCCAGTCCTCGCGATCGTGGCGTCGCTCGCATGGGCAGGGGGCTCATCGGTCGGCAGCGGCGACGCCCTCCTGCCCGCCCTCCTCGTCGGCCTGCTCGCCGTCGCCGCGATCAGCTTCGTCGACGACCATCGTCCGCTGTCGGTGCGCCTGAGACTGGCCGTGCACGGGTTCGTCGGCGCGGCGCTGGCCTTGGCGTTCGTCGCTGCGATGCCCTGGTCGCCGCTGCATCAGGCGGGCGTCGGCCTGCTGCTCGCCCTGGCGGCGGTGGCGTCGATGAACCTGCACAATTTCATGGACGGCTCGGACGCGCATCTGGGCAGCCAGGCGCTGTTCGTCTTCGCCGCGCTGGCCGTGCTGGCGCATCGGCACGACGCCGAACTCGGTCTGATGTTGATTGTGGCGGCCGCCGCCGTCGCCGCCTTCCTGCCGTTCAACTGGCCGCGGGCACGGGTCTTCCTCGGCGATGTCGGCAGCATCTCGCTGGGTTTCCTGATCGCCGCGTTCTCGTTGCTGGCGATCCGACACGAGGCGATCGGGTGGGGCGGGGC
>CALMWD010000229.1 GCA_937873105.1 uncultured Rhodanobacteraceae bacterium | reverse complement strand
CGCTCGACCATGGCCATCTCCTGGCCGAGGCTCTGGGTCGTGGTGTTGCGGGCGTCGAGCATGTCGCGCAGGAACCCGCCGATCTGGATCGCGAAATGCTGCTCGCGCGACGATTCCGGCAGCATCGCGACGAGCGCGTTCATCGCGTTCAGCGTGAAGTGCGGCGACAGCGAGTTCTGGATCGCCAGCATGCGCGCGCGCGCCGCCTCGGCCTCGGCGCGAAGACGCCGCGATTCGCCGTCACGCCATTGCGCAATCACCACGAAGCCGAGATAGATCAGCACTTCGAGCATCAGCGTCCACGGGAACGTGCGCAGCCAGAACACGTCGAAGCTGCCGCCGAGGTAGTGGAACAGCTCGGCCGGCATGAAGATCGAAAGCAGCCAGGGCCGCAACGTGCAAACGAAGGCGCTCGCGCCGTAACCGATGGACAGGTGGAGCAGGATCCCGCGCACCCGGCCGGGACCGTCCAGCGGCCACCACAGGGACGTGCGCAATGCCAGCAGCAGCAGCAGTCCCCACATCGCCAGCTCGGAGACCATCAACCAGAGATGGACCGGCAAGCGCACGACCTGCGGCGGGAACAGCATGCCGATCATCAGCTCGGCCATCGACAGCGCGAAGATCAGCGTCAGCAGGTTCGGAATCCATGGCCGCGCGTGCTGCGCCCGGATGGCCTGCGCGATTTCGGTCGCGGACGCCGGGACCGGTTCCGCCGTCGCACTCACACCTTGGCCCCGAGCGTCGCCAGCACGCGCGCACGGCAGCGGCGACTCACGGAAATCTCGGTGCCGCCGTTCATCACGATGCCGACGTTGCCCTTGAACAGTTCCTGCACTTCGCGGATGCGGTCGGTATTGATCGCTGCCGAACGATTCACCTGCAGGAACAGGCCCGGCGTGGTGTTGGCCAGCACCGCGGAGAATCCTTCGGCGGCGCGCAGCACCTTGTGGCCGAGATGCAGCAGCGTGTACTTCGCGTCGGCCTCGATCCACTCGATCTGCGCCTCGCGTACCAGCGACATGCGGCCGTCGTGACGCACCAGGAAGCGGCCGCGTCCCGGCGCGAGATCGCCCATCACCGGCGCCGACTCCTGGCGCGGCTGCGGGGCCGCTGCCTGCGGCTGGACCAGCAGGTCGCGCATGCGCTGCGCCAGCGACAAGGCCTGCTGGCTCGCGAGGCGTTCCGCGGCGCGTGCCATCGCCGTCTCCAGCCGCTCGCGCGCGAACGGCTTCACCAGGAAATCGACGGCATTGATCGCGAAGGCTTCCGCGGCGCGTTCGAGACTGGCGGTGGTGAAGATGCACAACACGCCGCGTGCGGCGGCGTGCGCACCGATGCTCAGGCCATCCGGCCCGGGCAGGCTGACGTCGAGCAGGGCGACGTCGATGCCGCCGCGATCGATCATCTCGATCGCGCCGTGGCCATCGCCGCATACGGCCACCAGTTCGCGCGCGGGATCGGCCGAGACCAGTCGCTCCAGCCGTTGCCGCGCCAGCGGCTCGTCTTCGACGACCAGCACGCGCAGGGGTCGCGCCGCCGCCATGGGCATGGGGAAACGATCGAGGGGAAGTTGCGCTGCCAGCATCGTCTGCATCCTTTCATTCCATCCGTCACATGCTCCGGGCCGCCGCCGCCGCCGGCACGTGCCGTTCGGCATGCGCCATGCCCAACCATCGGCACGGTCGGCGCCGAAGCGCCGGCGCCGCGGCCCACCATTCGTGCTCAACGCAATGCCGCTGGTATTCGCGTCATCGCCGCCTGCGGAGTGCCGCTGGATCGCGGAGCGCGAAGCCGCCAGCGTGTCGCTCCAGATTCTTCCTGTCGCCGATCCCGATGAACGCCCCGCCCTTCCGAGCCCTCGTCGCCCTGCTGTTCCTCGCCGCAGCCGCACTCGCTTCGCCTTCCGCCCAGGCCGAACCCGAGCGTCGATACGTGTCGGCCAAGCGCAGCACGCCCGCGGTGAAAGCGACCACGACGCGCGAACGCGACGAGGACCCCCAGTCCGACCGATCCGAGGCCGGGCGCGATGCGCGCTGCGTCGGCAAGGCCACGTTCTGCGCGGTGTACTCGCAGCCGTTCTGCAACAGCCAGCCCGGCTGCGCCTACTCGTTCGCACTGAACCTGTGCACCGGCGTCGCGCTGAAGTGCGAGTCGGCGACGAACGAGGCGTTCTGCGGAAAGATCAAGGGTTGCCAGTGGAAGTGATGCCCTGCCGATCCGAATAGTTCATTCCCGCGGCGGACCGGGGTCGCGTGCGTGGCGCGGCCGGAAATCCCCCAAGTGTCTCCGTACGGTCCGTCGCGGGAACCTTCCAGAAAGACCAAGGCCCGCTTGCGCGGGCCTTTGTCCTGATACCGACGGGAAGACCGATCAGTTGACGTTGATCGCCGACCACGCCGCCGCGACGGCGTTGTACTGGGTCGAGTTGGCGCCGTAGATCGCCGTGGCCGCCTGCAGGGTGGCGGCACGCGCACCCGGACAGGTCGTGCTCGAGGTCATGTCATCGCGGATGGCGCAAGATCGGCGACGGGCAGGCGCTGCCATCGGCGCGCATCACGGGCGTACCTCGCCGCGTCGACCCGGTCGAGTCCGAGGTGCGCGTCGCTTTCAAGCCACCCCCGGTCGTTGAAGATGCGGCCGCGACATGTCGACCCTGTGTTTTCCAATTCGTTGGGCTAGGTCATCAGTCATCTTCACAGTATGTCGAAGATCAATATACTGGTGACACAGGAGTAGCCTTCGATGACGGATACCGATCCCTTCCTCAAGAAGTTCCAGAAAGAACTGGCGGCCGGCACGGTGTCGCTGGTGCTGCTCACGGTGTTGTCGCGGGCGACGCAGCCGCTGTATGGCTACCAGATCGCGAAACTGCTCGAAGGCAGCAGCGAGGGCGTGATCGCCGGCAAGCAGAGCGCCCTGTATCCGGTGCTGCGCAACCTCGAGGGCGCCGGCTTGGCCGAAAGCGAAGTCGAACCCTCGATCTCCGGCCCGCCACGGCGCTACTACCGCATCACCGAACTCGGCCGCGCCGTGCAACGGCTGTGGGCCGAATCCTGGCATGCCACGCGCAGCTTCGTGGACCAGACCCTCGACGACTCGACCCACGCGGAGAAACGCGCATGAACGCCATTGCCCTGCCCACCACGATCGAGGCCTACCTGGACGCCTTGCGCACGGCGCTGTCCGGCGCCGACCCGGCCCTCGTGCAGGACGCGTTGTACGACGCCGAGGAGTTCCTGCGTTCCGAACTCGCCGAGCAGGCCGGGCGGTCCGAAGCCGAGGTGATCGCCCAGGTCGCGTCGAGCTACGGCGCGCCGGACGAGGTCGCCGCGATCTACCGCGACACCGAATACAAGGTGCGGCGCGCCATCGATCCGCCCAAGGCCGCGCCGCGGCGGTCCTGGCTCGGCCGCTTCTTCGGCGTCGCCGTCGACCCGCGCACCTACGGCGCCATCTTCTATCTGCTGCTGTCGCTGGCCACCGGCATCGTCTACTTCACCTTCGTCACCACCGGACTCAGCCTGAGCGCCGGACTGGCGGTACTGATCATCGGCATCCCGTTCTTCCTGCTGTTCCTCGGGTTGACGCGGGTGCTGTCCCTGGTCGAGGGACGCATCGTCGAGACCATGCTCGGCACGCGCATGCCGCGTCGCCCGCTGTACTCCGACCGGACGGTCGGCTGGATGGACCGCATCAAGGAGATGCTGAGCGATGTCCGCACCTGGTCGACGATCCTATACCTGTTCATCATGCTGCCGCTCGGCATCGTCTACTTCACGCTGACCGTCACCGGCTTCTCGGTGGCGCTGGCCTTCATCGCGGCGCCGCTGCTGTACGCCGCCGCCGGGTTCGGCGGCTACGGCTACGCACTCGACATGGACGGCGTGCAGTTCGGCCTGCTCGGACTGCCGCCGGAGATCGGCCTGCCGCTGCTGTTCGTGGCCGGCGTGGTCCTGCTGTTCGCGATGATGCATTTCGCGCGCGGCATCGGCCACGTGCACGGCGCCATCGCCAAGTCGCTGCTGGTGCGCAGCGGCGGCTGATCGCAAGCCATCGTGACGCCCGCCGTGGCGGGCGATGCGAGCGGCTAGACTGGGCGGATGCCTGGATCCCGCCACGACCGCCGCCGCGACTACGCCCGCGCCATTCTCGCGATGGTCACGGCCGTCGGCCTGTTCTCCTTCATGGACGCCGGCATGAAGTGGCTGGCGCCGCACTACCCGCCGATGCAGGTGGCGGCGCTGCGCGGCCTGGCCTCGGCACCGCTGGTGTTCCTGTGGGCAGTCGCGACGGCGCCGGCGGTATCCCTGGTGCGCGTGCGCTGGTCCATGCACCTGCTGCGCGGCCTGTTGTCGATCTTCATGCTCGCGACCTTCGCGTACGCGCTGAAGCGCCTGCCGATGGCCGATGCCTACACGCTGTTCTTCGTCGCGCCGCTGCTGATCACGGTGCTGTCGGCGCCGCTGCTCGGCGAAAAGGTCGGCGCGATGCGCTGGATCGCGATCGCGATCGGACTGGTCGGCGTCGTCGTCGCGATGCGGCCGACCGGGGAAGGCTGGATGAGCCTCGGCAGTCTCGCGGCGATCGCCTCCGCGCTCGGTTATTCGTTGTCGGCGATCACCGTGCGCGTGCTCGGCAAGACCGACAGC
>CALMWD010000228.1 GCA_937873105.1 uncultured Rhodanobacteraceae bacterium | reverse complement strand
GCTGGCGCAAGGCGGCATCGCCGCTGCGCTGGCGACCGACGACACGCCGGCTGCGCATGCCGAAGACACCTGCATTGCGGGCGCGCAGCACAACGACCGCGAAGCGGTGCGCCACTTGTGCGCGCAGGCGCCGAATGCCATCGACGGGCTGGCGCAGCTCGGCGTCGACTTCGACCGTCTCGCCGGCGGCGCGCTGGACCTGGGGCGCGAGGGTGGACATCGTTGCGCGCGCATCGTGCATGCCGGCGGCGATGCGACCGGCGCGCGCGTGCTGGCCGCGTTGGGCGAACGCGTGCGCGCGGCCCGGCACGTGCAATGGCGAGGCGGCGTCGAGGTCGATGGCCTGCTGATGCGCGGCGACGTTGTCGCCGGCGTGCGCTTGCGGACCGCGACCGGGCAGGAGCAATGCCTGAGCGGATCGGCGGTGGTCCTCGCCACCGGCGGCATCGGCGGCCTGTTCGCGGCGACCACCAACCCGGTCTCCGCGCAGGGCCGCGGCATCGCGCTCGCCCTCGCTGCGCAGGCGGCCTTGCGCGACCTCGAATTCATCCAGTTCCATCCGACCGCGCTCGACGTGCCGGATCGCGTGCAGCTGCCGCTGCTGACCGAAGCCCTGCGCGGGGCCGGCGCGACGCTGCGCGATCGCCAGGGACGGGCCTTGATGCAGGGCATCCATCCGTTGCTCGACCTGGCGCCGCGCGACATCGTCGCGCGCACGGTTGCGGTGGCGTTGCGCGACGGTCGCGGCGCCTTCCTCGACTGCACGGGGACGACAATCGACTGGCCCCGTGCATTTCCCACGGTGCTCGCGCACTGTCGCGCACAGGGCCTGGATCCGAGCGTGCAGCCCCTGCCGATCGTGCCGGCGGCGCATTTCCACATGGGCGGCATCGATGTCGACCTTGATGGCCGCAGCAGCGTTCCGGGGCTCTACGCGGTCGGCGAGGTCGCCTGCAACGGCGTGCACGGCGCGAATCGGCTGGCCAGCAATTCCTTGCTCGAAGGCCTGGTGTTCGGGCGTCGCGTCGGCGCCTGTGCCGCGGTCGCCGGGGCACCGCAGACCGGCAATCCGGCGCGCCACACCCTGTGGATCGCCGCCGCCGGTCCGTCCTTGACCACGAATCGCCTGAACTGGCTGCGCCGCAGCCTGTCCGACGTGCTCGGTCCGACGCGGGTGCTGGCGCGCATCGTTGCGACGCGCAAGCGCATCGCCGCCGAACCGGAGCTCGCGCGCAGCCATCCGGGCCGCGTGGCCCTGGCCTTGCTCGACGCCGCCGCGGCCCGCCGCGACAGCTTCGGCGCGCATCACTGGTCGCATCGGACGGACGCGGCGGAAGAGGGCGCGCACCGCACGCCGCAGCCGGCTTCAGCGCGGGTCGTGGCCTTGCCGAGGCGGTGAGGGCAGGACGCGTTCGTCGGCCGCGAGCGGGCGACCGGCGGCGTCGGTGACGATCCGGAAACGGCGCTCGCGCCAATAGAAGCTCAGTCGAAATCGTCCCGCGTCCTCGCCGACCCCGCGCTCGCTGAGGGTGCGGATGTGGCCGTGTTCCATCAGCCTGCGGAAGGCGTCCGGCGCCAGTCCGAGCGCGCGCGCGACGCGGTTCGCGTCGACATCGATCAGCGGCGGGCGAGGCGGTGGCGCGTCCGCTTCAGACGACGACGAAGTCGATGACATAGGCGCCGGGTTCGCGCTGCAGGTAACGCACGTCGATGTGCTCGCCGTAGCGGTCGCGCATCTGCTCGATCAGCGGCAGCGGGTCGTGGTCGTTGACGAAGCGCATGGCTTCGCCCGGCTGCAGCACGCCGAGCGCGCCGAAGATCGCGGAATGGCGGAAGCGCCGCGCGATGCCGCGGGCGTCGAAGGCATGGGCGGTATAGAGATCGGGTTCGGTACGGGCGGTCATGGGGCCTCGCAGTCGTGGTGGAACGGAGAGAGGATGCGGCGCGGCGGGCGCGCTGTCCTTGATCCGCATCAGCCGGCGCGATGCGGACGCAGCGGCCTCATTCGACCTGCTGCAGGTGCAGTCGCACGAGCGGGCGGACCTGGTCGGCGTTGTGCAGGATGTCGGCCAGGGTCAGTTCGTCCAGCACCTTGAAAAAGGCTTCCAGGGCCTCGCGCAGGGCGCGCTGCAGGCGGCAGGCCGGCGACAGCACGCAGCGGTTGTTGGCCTTGTCGAAGCACTCGACGATCGCGAAGTCCTGCTCGGAGGCACGCACCACGGCGCCGATGCGGATCTTCTCGGGGCGCATGCGCAGGCGCACGCCGCCGCTGCGGCCGCGCACCGCTTCGATCAGCCCGTCCTGGCTCAGGCGGTTGATGATCTTCATCAAGTGGTTCTTGGAGATGCCGTAACCCTCGGCGATCTGCTGGATCGTGACCAGTTCGTCGCGATGCAGGCCGAGGTAGATGAGCGCGCGCAGGGTGTAGTCGGTGTAGTCGGTGAGTTTCATCGCGGCACGCCTAAAAAGATGCATCAATGATATTGCTTTTATGGTTCGACGGAAATAAGATGCACGAGAAATGCATCAATAAGCCCGTCTGATCCTCATGAGCATTCCCGCCCTGCTGCTGTCGTCGTTCCTGATCGCGGTCACCGCGCTGCTGGTCTTCATCGGGTCGTTGCGCAAGGGACTGATGGATCCCGACCCGGCCGCGGCACGGGTGATCTTCGGCCCGGACGAGGTCGGTACCGCCGAGGAACCGGCGCTCGATGCCGATCGACTGCACGGGCTGCAACAGGTACTGCATGCCGCACCTGCGACTCGACCCTCCTCTTCCGAGTTGCAGGTGCGGCTTGCGGCCGATCGCTCGACCGCGCTGCCGGCCTTCGTGATGCTGGGTTTCGCGGTGGTCTGGCTGCTGTTCGCCTCGCTGGCCGGCCTCACCAGTTCGCTCAAGCTGCATGATCCGGACTGGCTGAACGCCCATGCCTGGCTCAGCTTCGGGCGCATCCGCACCCTGCACCTGAATGCGGTCGCCTACGGCTGGGCGCCGATGGCGGCGCTCGGCATCGCCTTGTGGATGCTGCCGCGCCTGCTGCGCACCGAACTGGTTGGCGCGCGTTATGCAGTCGCTGGCGCGCTGCTGTGGAACCTGACCCTGGTCGCCGGCCTTGTCGGCATCGCGCTCGGCATCAACGCGGGCATGGAATGGCTGGAGATCCCGTGGCAGATCGGCGGCCTGTTCGCGCTTGCGGGCGCACTGATCGGCGTGCCGATGGTGCTGACCCTGCGCCGTCGCCAGGTCGAGCATCTCTACGTGTCGGTCTGGTACATCGGCGCGGCCCTGTTCTGGTTCCCGGTGCTGTACGTGGTCGCGAAATGGCCGGGCCTGCACTTCGGCGTCGAGGCGGCGACGATGAACTGGTGGTTCGGGCACAACGTGCTCGGCCTGTTCTACACGCCGCTGTCGCTGGCCGCGGTCTATTACTTCCTGCCGAAGGTGATCGGCAAGCCGGTGCGTTCCTACAACCTGTCCCTGGTCGGGTTCTGGTGCCTGGCCTTCTTCTACGGACAGGTCGGCGGGCATCATCTGATCGGCGGGCCGGTGCCGGAATGGCTGGTCACGCTGTCGATCGTGCAAAGCATGATGATGATCGTGCCGGTGCTGGCGTTTTCGGTGAATCAGCACCAGACCCTGCGAGGACATTTCGCGGCGCTGTGGCATTCGCCGACGCTGCGCTTCGTCGTGCTCGGCGGCATGATGTACACGCTGAGTTCGGTGCAAGGCTCGCTGGAGGCGCTGCGCAGCGTCAACACGGTCACGCACTTCACCCACTTCACGGTCGCGCACGCCCACCTCGGCCTGTACGGCTTCGTCACCCTGGTGCTGTTCGGCGCGATGTACTTCGCGATGCCGCGCATCCTGCGCCGCGAGTGGCCGTATCCGAAGCTGATCGCGGCGCACTTCTGGCTGGTCGTGGTCGGCTTCGCGATCTACTTCGTCACGCTCACGATCGGCGGCTGGCTGCAGGGGCTGGCCATGCTCGACGCGAGCCGGCCATTCATGGACTCGGTGCGCGTGACCTTGCCCTGGCTGCAGGGCCGCAGCCTCGGCGGCGCCCTGATGACCTTCGGCCACATCGTGTTAGCGTTGCATTTCGCGGCGATTGCGCTCGGTTTCGGGCCGCAGCGTCGCGAGGCCGCGCAGTTCCACCCGATCGCCCAGGCGGCCTGACATGGACAACGGATTCAAGCTGATCTCCGGCGCGATGCTGACCTTGCTGATCGCGACCGCGTCCCTGGTCGCCGCGCCTTACCTGCAACTGCAGGACGTGCCGCCGCCGCCGGGCCTGAAGCCGTACACGGAAGCGCAGCTGCGCGGTCGCCAGGCCTACATCGCGCACGGCTGCGTGTACTGCCATTCGCAGCAGCCGCGCGACCCGCGCCAGGCGCCGGATGCGCAACGCGGCTGGGGACGTCCTTCGGTCGCGGCCGATTACCACTACGACCGCCCGCACCTGCTCGGCACCATGCGCACCGGACCGGACCTGTTCAACATCGGCGCGCGCCAGCCGAGCGAGGACTGGCATCTCGGCCATCTGTACCAGCCGCGCGCCTACGTGCCGGGCAGCATCATGCCGGGTTATCCCTTCCTGTTCGAGATCAAGCCGAAGGCCGATCCGGGCGAGCGCGTCGTGACCTTGCCGCCGCAGGTCGCGCCGGCCTCGGGCGTGGTCGTCG
>CALMWD010000227.1 GCA_937873105.1 uncultured Rhodanobacteraceae bacterium | reverse complement strand
GAGGGGCAGCCCAGCGCCTTTGCGCAAGCGCCGCTGGATCTGCGCGCGCGCCATGCCGTGGCCAGCGCCGAGACCGGCATCGCGCTTGATGCCCTGGTCGCCACGCTGGCCGGCCAGTGGCGGGACGAGATCCGCGCGCGTTACCGCAGCCTCGTGCGTGCCGAGTATCACGGACGACGCGGCCTGCGCGTGCTGCATCATGCCGCTTTGGCCTTGATCGAGTCGCTCGCGGGCGGCGGCGGCGTGCCGGCGCTGAACTGGCACCATACGCTGTCGGCCTGGTGGGCCGTGGCCGGCTTGCGCTGAGCCGATACACTGTGACGATGCGTCAACGCGCGCTTGACGCCGCGGTCACGCAACCCCATGGACCATGCTTTCAACCGGCGCCATCCGGAACCGTTGCCGCGAAGCAGCGTAGACATTGAAGGAATCACGATGAGCAACCCGCAAGCCAGCGCGCGTTTCATGCCGGACATCGCCAACGAGGCGAAGCCGGCCATCGCCGGCCAGCTCGACTGGGTCGGCATGGGCGACATCGAATTGCCGGTGCGGGTCGCCGGTCCCGACGGCACGCCGATCCACGCCCATGCCCGAGTCACTGCCTACGTGAACCTGCAGAAACCCGAGGCGCGCGGCATCCACATGTCGCGGCTGTACCTGCTGGTCGATCGCCTGCTCGGTTCCGAGGTGCTGACGCCGTGTTCGGTGCGCAAGGTGCTGCGCGAGTTCGTTGATTCGCATACCGACCTGTCGAGCAAGGCGCTGCTGCGCGTCGCCTTCGACTACATGGTGCGGCGTCCCGCCCTGGTCAGCAGCAACAGCGGCTGGAAGTCCTATCCGGTGGTGATCTCGGGCCTGCTCGACCGCGGCCAGTTCACGATCGAGACCGCGTTCGAGGTGACGTATTCGAGCACCTGTCCTTGTTCCGCGGCGCTGGCGCGACAGATCATCCAGGACCAGTTCAAGTCCGATTTCTCGGCCGACGACGGTCTCGACTACGACCGCGTGGTCGCCTGGCTCGGCTCCGAGCAGGGCATCGTCGCGACCCCGCACAGCCAGCGCTCCGGCGCGGAAGTGCGCGTGCGCCTGGTGCCGAGCTTCGACTCGTTCCCGCTGGTTGCCCTGATCGACCGCATCGAAGGCGCGCTGAAGACGCCGGTGCAGACCGCGGTGAAGCGCGAGGACGAACAGGCCTTCGCGCGCCTCAACGGCGAGAACCTGATGTTCTGCGAAGACGCCGCGCGGCGCATGCAAAAGGCGCTCGACGCCGACGAACGCATCGCCGACTTCTGGGTCCGCGCCAGCCACTACGAAAGCCTGCATCCGCACAACGCCGTCGCCATCGCCACCAAGGGCCTGCCCAACGGCTACAGCGCCGGCATGGATTGGGTCGGCGACCTCAAGCGCTGAGGCCAGAGTCGGGAAAAATCGCGGGGCGGAGCCCGCTCCCACAACAGCTCCAGACACTATCGCCTTGGCTCTTGTGGGAGCGGGCTCCGCCCCGCGATTCCCTATCTCGGCATCGGCCCGACAACGAGTTGCGGGTCGAGGCGGGTGTCGAACCAGTTCATGCCCCAGTGCAGGTGCGGGCCGGTGGCTCGGCCGGTGGCGCCGACGGCGCCGATGACGGCGCCTTGCTCGACGCGTTGCTCGGGCTTCACGTCGATGCGGCTCATATGCACGAACACGCTGGACAGGCCATGGCCGTGGTCGATGACGACGGTGCCGCCGGTCAGGTAGAGGTCTTTCGCGACGAAGCTGACGATGCCGCCCGCGGGGGCGTGGATGGGCGTGCCGGTGCCGACGGCGATGTCGACGCCGTAGTGCGGGTTCTTCGGCGTGCCGTTGAGAATGCGCTGGCTGCCGTAGACGCCGCTGATGCGCCCCGTATTCGGCCAGACGAAACCGAAGCGGTAGTCCTGGCGCGCATCATTGCGTTCGCGCGCCTTGGCGACCTGCGCCTGTTCGCGGGCGATGCGTTGGGCGAGTTTCGGGTCCGGATTGACGGTCGATTCGGGCAGGCCGTCGACGCGCTCGATCGCGAATTCGCGCGGCTGGACCGGGATCGACAGCGTCTGCGTCGCGCCATCGCGGTAACGCACATCCAGCGCGACGCGACCGGCCACGTCGCGACCGAGTCCGAACAGGAAGCTGCCGTCCTCGGCGACGCGCAGCGCGCGGCCTTCGAAGCGCACCATCGCTCCGGGTTCCGTGCGTCCGATCACGAGCCCGCCGGGCGTGGTCGAGGCAGGCAGTTCGGTGCGCGGCGCCGACGCGTGGGCAATGCCGGCCAGGCCGAGCAGGGCGCACAGCAGCGGGCGCATCATGCGGCGTCGAAGGCCAGGCGCATGGCCAGCGGCGACTGGTCGAAACCGCCGTCGTGCCAGACGCGACGGCCGTTGACGAAGGTCGAATGGATCGAGGAACGAAACGTCTCGCCCTCGAACGGCGACCAGCCGCAGCGCGACAGGCCGTCCTCGCGGCGCACGCACTGCGGGCGGTTCGGATCGACCAGGACCAGATCGGCATGGCTGCCTTCGCGCAGGAAGCCGCGGTCGCGGATGCGATAACGCTTCGCCGCCGCATGCGCGAAGCGTTCGACCAGGGTGGTCAGCGGGAAGTCGGCGTCGAACACGCGCTCCAGGGCGCATTGCAGGGCGTGCTGGACCAGGGGCAGGCCGGACGGCGAGGCGCCGTAATGCTGCGACTTTTCCTTCAGCGTGTGCGGCGCGTGGTCGGTGGCCAGCACGTCGAGCCGGCCTTCGGCCAGGGCCTGGACGATGGCGATGCGGTCCGAGGCGTGCTTGATCGCCGGGTTGCACTTGATCAGCGCGCCGCGGCGCAGGTAGTCGCGACTGTCGAAATGCAGGAAGTGCACGCAGGTCTCGGCGGTGATGCGCTTCCGTTCGATCGGCCCGGGTTCGAACAGCGCCAGTTCGTCGGCGGTCGAGATGTGCAGCACGTGCAGGCTGCTGCCGTGCCGGCGGGCGAGGTCGAGCGCCAGCCGCGTCGATTTCAGGCAAGCCTCGCGCGAGCGCAGTTCGGGATGCAGTTCGACCGGGATGTCGTCGCCGTAACGCGCCTTCGCCGCGGCGACGTTGGCGTCGATCATCGGCGTGTCTTCGCAGTGCGTGATGATCGTGCACGGCGCTTCGCGGAAGATCGCGTCGAGCACGTCGGGATCGTCGACCAGCATGTTGCCGGTGGACGCCCCCATGAACACCTTGAGGCCGGGCACGCGGGTCGGATCCACGCGCCGGATCTGGTCGAGGTTGTCGTTGGTCGCGCCGAGATAGAACGCATAGTTCGCCGCGGAAACCTGGGCGGCGCGTGCGTACTTGGCTTCCAGCGTCTCCAGGTCCACCGCCGGCGGTTTCGTGTTCGGCATCTCCATGTAGCTGGTGATGCCGCCGGCCACCGCGGCGCGCGATTCGCTGGTGAGGTCGCCCTTGTGCGTCAGGCCGGGTTCGCGGAAATGCACCTGCGAATCGATCATGCCGGGCAGCAGCCACAGGCCGGAGGCGTCGATCACGGTTTCGTCGTCGCTCGCGGCGAGGCTGCGCTCGATCCGGGCGATGCGGCCATCGCGGATGCGCAGGTCGGCGTGGAACGTGCGGCCTTCGTTGACCAGCAGGGCGTTCGTGATCAGCCAGCGCGGTTCGCTCATGGGTCGCTCGATTCGTGGAGCCGCGATTCTAGCCGTCCGCCGCGTCCGGCGGCGGGTCGGCCGCCGGGTTGCGTGCCCAGAAGCGCCTCGTGAAGCGTTCCGGCACGGGATCCATGCCGCCCTCGCACAGCGGCTGGCAGCGCAGCAGCCGCGTCGTCGCCATCAGGCCGCCGCGAATCGCGCCATGGCGTTCGATCGCGGTCATGGCGTAGTTCGAGCAGCTCGGATGGAAGCGGCAGCGCTGTCCGAGCAACGGACTGAGGAAACGCTTGTACCCGCGCAGCAGTTTGATCAACACTCGGTCCAGCATGGTTCCATGCTAGCGGCGTCGGCGCGGTTGTGGGCGCCGCTGGCATCCGCTATAAAGCCCGCCCTTTGGGGTGCCGGGTTCCGGCATTTCGTGTGCAAGCAGCAGGTTGGAGGTTGTCCGATCATGGCAAAACCCGCAAAGAAGCCCGCCGCCAAGGCGAAAGCCGCGAAGCCCGCCGCCAAGCCGGCGAAAAAACCGGCGGCCAGGAAGCCCGTTGCGAAGACCCCCGCGAAGAAGCCTGCGGCCAAGCCGGCGGCGAAGTCCGCGAGCAAGCCCGGTCTGGTCAGCAAGCTGAAGCAGGCCTTGCTCGGCAAGGGCAAGCCGGCCGCCAAGCCGGCCAAACCCGCCGCCAAGAAGGCCGCCGCCAAGCCGGCCGCCAAGCCCGCCGCCAAGAAGCCGGCCGCGAAGCCGGTGGCCAAGCCGGTCGCGAAGAAGGCACCGGCCAAGCCCGCAGCCAAACCGATCGCGAAGAAGCCCGCGCCGAAACCGGCCGCGAAGCCCGTCGCGAAGCCGGTGGTCAAGCCCGCCGCCAAGCCCGCAGCCAAGCCGACCCAGAAGGCGGCCACGCCGGCGCCGGTGGCCAAACCGGCCGTACAACCCGTCAAGCCCGCCGCGCCAGCGCCGGCGCCCGCGACCAAGCCTGCGACCAACGTGCGCAAGGCCGTCGCCGTGGCCGCCAAGGTGGACAAGAATCCGAAGAAGCAGCAGAGCCCGATGCAGCAAGCCCGTATTCAGGAAAAGAAGAAGCCCGTTCGCGTCGACCTTCCCGCCGGCTACAAGCCCGGCGCGAAAGAGCCGTACATGAACGACCTCCAGGTCGAGTACTTCCGCCAGAAGCTCCTGAAATGGAAGGAGGAACTGGTCGAGGAGTCGAAGCAGACCATCGACAACCTGCGCGACGAAGTGCGTGACGTCGGCGACGAAGCCGAGCGCGCGACGCGCGAAACCGAGAACTCGCTGGAACTGCGTACCCGCGACCGCTACCGCAAGCTGATCGGCAAGATCGACGACGCTCTCAAGCGCATCGACGACGGCGACTACGGCTACTGCATCGATACCGGCGACGAGATCGGCCTGGATCGTCTGGAAGCCCGCCCCACGGCGGAGCGCACGGTCGACGCCCAGGAACGCTGGGAACATCGCCAGCGCCAGATCGGCGAATAAGCCGGTTCAGGCACGGCCAGAAAAAACCCCGCTTCGGCGGGGTTTTTTCATGCCTGTGCCCGGGCGGCGGTGTCCTTGATCTTGGTGATCAGGGCCGCCAGCCCGTTCGCGCGCGTGACCGACAGATGCTTGCCGAGCCCGATCGCCTCGATGAACTTCGGTTCGGTGGCGAGGATCTCGGCGGCGCTGCGGCCCGAATACACGCGCAGGGTCAGCGCGATCAGGCCGGACACGATGGACGAGTCGCTGATGGCATGGAACACGAGCCGGCCGGCATCACCTTCCGAGACCACCCACACCATCGACTGGCAGCCGTGCAGCCGGTTCGCTTCGATGCGCCACGCCTCGGGAAACGGCGGCAGCTTGCGGCCGAGGTCGATCAGGTACTGGTAGCGCTCGCTCCAGTCGCCGAAGAACGAGAATTCCTCGGCGATTTCCTGCTGGACCGGGTCGTCGAGTTCGATTTCGCTCATTTCGCTGCGACCTTCCAGCGCGGACCCTGGGGCGTATCCTCGATCTCGATGCCTTGTTCGGCGAGCTCCTTGCGGATCGCATCGGCGCGGGCGAAGTTGCGCGCCTGCTTGGCCGCCTGGCCTTC
>CALMWD010000226.1 GCA_937873105.1 uncultured Rhodanobacteraceae bacterium | reverse complement strand
GGCCGCGGCGCCCGCGCCGTTAGCTGCCGGCGCGGCGCCGAGCCGTCACGCCGCGGTGGGAGGGCGCGGCGCCGATGTGCCAGCATCGCGCCCCGTTTTCCGTTCGAACTGCCGCCATGCGCATCAGCAAGTACATCGCCGACACCGGATTCTGTTCGCGCCGCGAGGCCGACAAGCTGCTGTCCGAACGGCGGGTGACGGTGAACGGGGTGCCGGCGGCGGTCGGCACGATGTATGCGGAGGGCGACGACGTGCGCGTCGACGGCCAGGGGCTGCGCGCACGCGTCAAGAAGGCCGGGCGCAAGCACGTCTACATCGCGCTGAACAAGCCGGTCGGCGTCACCTGCACCACCGACACCTCGGTCAAGGGCAACATCGTCGATTTCGTCGGGCACGAGAAGCGCATCTTCCCGATCGGCCGCCTCGACAAGGATTCCGAGGGCCTGATCCTGCTGTCGGGCAACGGCGACATCGTCAACGAGATCCTGCGCCACGAGAACGGGCACGAGAAGGAATACCTGGTCGGCGTCAATCAGGAGGTCACCGCCGAGTTCCTGCGCGGCATGGCCAGGGGCGTGCGCATCCACGACCAGATGACCAAACCCTGCAAGACCGCGAGGCTGGCCAAGTACGGCTTCCGCATCGTGCTGACGCAGGGCCTGAACCGCCAGATTCGCCTGATGGCGGCGGCTTTCGGGTATCGCGTCAAGCAGCTGCGGCGCGTGCGCATCGACAACGTCAAGCTCGGCGTGCTCAAGCCGGGCCAGTGGCGCAACCTCACCGACGCCGAACTGCATGGTCTGATCCCGGGTCGGACCGACTGGTGAGTGGCGCGATGCAGTCGATCGTTTCCGACGCCGTGCGCGCCGATACGGCAGGCTGGCGCGCTGCCTTCGACGCTGCGCAACCGTTCCGCCATGTCGTCATCGACGATTTCCTGGCGCCGGAATTCGCGCAGGCGCTGCTCGCCGAATTCCCGCGCTTCGAGGACGGCAACAGCGTTGGCGACGACGGCCTTCCCGGCGGCAAGTCGGTGCTGGAGCGGATGGCCGCGATCGGTCCTTCCTACCGGCGCCTCGACGCGACGATCCAGGGCCGCGAGTTCCTCGACTTCGTCAGCTCGCTCACCGGCATTCCGGACCTGCTCTACGACCCGTTCTATCTCGGCGGCGGCACGCACGAGAATCGCGATGGCCAGAGCCTGCAGGCGCACATCGACTTCAACTACCACCCGAGCGAGCGCTGGCATCGTCGGCTCAACCTGATCTTCTACCTCAACGAAGGCTGGCATCCGGATTGGGGCGGCAACCTCGAACTGTTCCGCGATCCCTATGTCGATCGCGCGCCGGCCCAGCGCATCGCGCCGGTGTTCAACCGCTGCGTGATCTTCGAGACCACCGAACACAGCTGGCACGGCTTCGACCGTATCGTGTTGCCGCGTGAAGAGGCCGGCCGTTCGCGCAAGTCGGTGGCGTTGTACTTCTACAGCCGCGAGCGCCCGGCCGCGGAAACCGCCGGCAAGCACAG
>CALMWD010000225.1 GCA_937873105.1 uncultured Rhodanobacteraceae bacterium | reverse complement strand
CAGGATGGCGCGGCGAACCTGATCCTGCGCACCCATGCCGAACTCGACCTGATCGACCAGGGCGCGGTCGACGCCTTCTTTGCATCGGCGCGCCCGGACTACGTGTTCCTGGCCGCGGCCAAGGTCGGCGGCATCCATGCCAACCACACCTACCCGGCCGAGTTCATCCGCGACAACCTGGCAATCCAGACCAACGTGATCCACAGCGCCTGGAAACACGGCGTGCGCAAGCTGTGTTTCCTCGGCTCCAGCTGCATCTACCCGAAGCTGGCGCCGCAGCCGCTGCGCGAGGATTCGCTGCTGACCGGCCCGCTCGAACCCACGAACGAGTGGTACGCCATCGCCAAGATCGCCGGCATCAAGATGTGCCAGGCCTACCGGCGCCAGTACGGCTTCGACGCGATCAGCCTGATGCCGACCAATCTTTACGGTCCCGGCGACAACTTCGATCCGCAGAACTCGCACGTGCTGCCGGCCCTGATCCGCAAGTTCCACGAGGCGAAGCTGCGCGGCGACCGCGAGGTCGTGATCTGGGGCACGGGCACGCCGCTGCGCGAGTTCCTGCACGCCGACGATCTCGCCGACGCAGCGGTGTTCCTGATGCGCAACTACAGCGAGGAGCAGTTCATCAACGTCGGCACCGGCGAAGACCTAACCATCCGCGCGCTGGCCGGCCTGGTCGCCGAGGCGGTCGGTTTCGAAGGAACGATCGCGACCGATCCGTCGAAGCCGGACGGCACGCCGCGCAAGCTGATGGACGTGTCGCGCCTGCACGCGCTCGGCTGGCGGCACCGCATCGCCTTGCGCGAGGGCATCGCGCAGACCTACGCCTCGTTCCGCACCTCGTCCGCCGCCGGTTGACCCGGCGAGCGGCGCCAGCGCGCCCAGAAGCGGGCCACCCGGAAGAAGGCGACGGCGCGGGCGCGGTTCGCGGTCAGCGCGAACCAGAGCGCGAGCAACACGCCATACGAGGACAGCAGCAGCGGCTCGGACACATTCCAGCGCAGACACTGGCCGATGACGAGTCCGCACAGGCCGGTGAACGTCGCCAGGCCGAGCGCGGTCGAGAGCGGCGAGAAGCCGGCGTCGCGCATGATGTGATGGATATGGTCATGGTCCGCCGAAAAAGGCGAGCGCCCGGCCATCAGCCGGCGGACGATCAGGGTCAGGCAATCGATCACCGGCACCGGCGCCAGCCACAGCGCCAGCACCGGGGTGACCGGATGGCCTTCGTTCTGGGTCAGCCGGAAGCAGGACCAGGCCACGACCAGGCCGAGCAGGGCGCTGCCGGAATTGCCCATGAAGGCATGGGCGCGCCGGCGCCCCGGAAAGCGGAAGTTGAACAGCAGGAAGCCGACGATGGCGCCGATCAGGACCGTGGCGCGCTCGGCCAGCATGGCATTGCCGGAATAGCCGGCGGCCGCCAGCACCATGACCATGGCGGCCAGCATCAGGGTGCCGGCCAGGCCGTCGACGCCGTCGATCATGTTCAGCGCATTGATCAGGCCGACGGTGGCGATCACGGTCAACGGCACCGACAAGGCCCCGAGCGACGCCGCGCCGGCACCGAACACCGGACCGATCTGTTCGATGCGCACGCCGCCGCCGTAGATCAGGATGAGCGCCGCGACGACCTGGATCAGGATGCGCCAGTACCAGCGCAGGTCGTGGCGCTCGTCGAGCCAGCCGGTGCCGACCAGCAGGGCGCCCGCCACCAGCAGCGAACCGACCGCGGCCGAGGGCGGCGTCGTGATCGACACCGTGATCAGGATGCCGATGTACATGGCCACGCCGCCCGTGGCCGGCGTCGACTGCGCGTGGTCCTTGCGGCCCACGGGGTGGTCGACGAGCCCGAGTCGATGCGCCATCGGAAACAGGGCCAGCATCGCGAGCACGGTGACGCCCAGCGACCAGGCGAATCCGTGCCATGTCAGCGTATCGAATCCCTCGAAATGCATGGATGCTCTCCAGGACCGTTGCATCCGACCCGAAGACGATTTGTATCATCGCGACGAATGCGGTCACAATCTTCGCGCACGCAGGGCATCGGGGGTCAGGCGCTGCACCTCCTAGCGCGACGAGGCCATCCACCCCGTGATCGATCTGCATTGCCATCTGCTGCCCGGCATCGACGACGGCGCTCCGGACCTGGAGACGGCACTGGCGATGGCGCGCATCGCCGTCGCGGACGGCATCACCGTCACCGCCTGCACGCCGCACATCTACCCGGGCCTGTACGAGAACAACGCCGCCGGCATCCGCAAGGCGATCGCCACGCTGCAGCTCCTGCTCGACCGCCAGGGCATCGCGTTGCGCCTGGTCGAGGGCGCCGACGCCCATGTCGTGCCGGAACTGGTCGAGGGACTCCAGTCGGGTCGCGTTCCGACGCTGGCGGGCTCGCGCTACTTCCTGTTCGAGCCGCCGCACCATGTCGCCCCGCCGCGGCTGGAAGACACCGCCTTCCATGCCATGGCCGCCGGCTACGTGCCGGTGGTGACGCATCCGGAACGCCTGACCTGGATCGAGTCGCATTACGACATCTTTCGGCGCATGGCCAAGGCCGGCGTGTGGATGCAGCTGACCGCCGGCGCCATCACCGGGCGCTTCGGCCGCAAGCCGCAATACTGGGCCGAGAAGATGCTGGACGAAGGCCTGGTGGCGATCATCGCGACCGACGCGCATCGCGCCGACCGGCGCCCGCCATTGCTGGGCGAAGCCCGCGTGGCCGCCGCGAAACGCCTCGGCGAGGCCGAAGCCGAGCTGCTGGTCACGACACGCCCGCAAGGCGTGCTCGACAATCTCGCGCCGGCCGCGCTGCCGCCGCCGCCGGCCTTCCGGACCGGCGGGGACCCGCCCCCGGCCGGCGGCGTTTTGTACCGGCTAATACGGCGG
>CALMWD010000224.1 GCA_937873105.1 uncultured Rhodanobacteraceae bacterium | reverse complement strand
TCCTCGAAGATCAGCGCCTGCTCGGACTCGGGGATGCCGGGCCCGCTGTCCCAGACTTCGATCGACAACATCGCGCCGCGGCGACGGCAACCGATCAGCACGCGGCCGCGTTGGGTGTAGCGCACCGCATTGGCGAGGAAGTTCTGCAGGACCCGCCGCAGCAGTTGCGGATCGCTCTCGACCCAAGCGCGCGTGCCCACGCAATGCAGTTCGAGGCCACGTTCGGCGGCCAGCACGCGGAACTCGCTGGCGAGATGCTGCAGCACCTCGCCGAGTGCGAACCGCCGCACCTGCGGGGTCATGCCGCCGGCGTCGAGGCGCGAAATGTCGAGCAGACCGGCGAGCAGCGCCTCGGCGGAATTGAGCGCGCCGTCGATCTGCTGCACGCCTTCGCGGTACTCGCCGTGCTTCAGCGACTGCCCGAGCGCATGCGTGAACAGGTGCGCGGCATGGATCGGCTGCAGAAGGTCGTGGCTGACTGCGGCCAGGAAGCGGGTCTTGGCCTGGTTCGCGCGCTCCGCCTCGGCGGTGGCGCGGGCGAGGTCTTCGGTCCGTTCGGCGACGCGTTGTTCCAGGGTTTCGGCGGCGCGTTTCAATCCGGCTTCGTGGGCGCGGAAGGCGGTGACGTCGGTGAAGGTGGCGACGAAGCCGCCGCCCGGCATCGGATTGCCGCGGATCTCGATGACCGACCCGTCGGGAAAGCGGCGCTCGGTGACGTAGGGCGTGCCGGCGCGCATGTGCTCGATGCGGCGCTGCAGGTCGTGCGCCGTGTCCTGTCCGCCGGCCAGCCCGCGTTCGAGGTTGAAGCGCAACAGCTCCGCCACCGGCGTGCCGACCCGCAGCAGCTCCGGCGGATAGTCGAAGCGCTCGGCGTAGCGCCGGTTCCATGCGACCAGTCGCAGGTCGGCATCGACCACGCTGATGCCCTGGCTCATGTTCTCCAGCGCGGCTTCGAGGATCTGCTGGTTGAAACGCAAGGCCTGCGAAGCTTCGCCGACGAATTCGGCGACGCGCTCCAGCGCCGCCGCCGGCGTGCGCCGGGCCGCCTCGACCAGCAATCGGGCGCTGGCCGCGCCGATCACCGGCGCCAGTTCGCGCTCGACCCGGGCCACACGCTCCGCGCCGGCATACACGTCGGCATCGTCGAACAACACTGCAGCCGCGGACTCGGGCAGGAAACGCGACGCCAGCGCGCGCAGGACCGAGCTCTCGATGCGCCCGGCCGCATGCACGTCGCCTTCCGCGCCGCGGCGCGCGACGAAGGCCATCGCCGCGGCGCTGCCGGCAAGGCTCACCAGGGTCCCGCGCGCCAGCCGGTCGAAGTCGCCCAGGCCGAGGAAACGACCGGGTTCCAGCCAGGCCAGCCAGGACGGAAACACGAGCCGGCCGACCCCGGCGAGTTCGCCGGCCAGCGGCAGCAGGATGATCCAGCACCACAGCGCGATGCCGACCTGCAGGCCGCGCAACACCGCGCGCGCGCTCAGCTGCGGCCGATAGACCGCGGCGACGATGGCCGGCGCCAGCAGGGCCAGGGCCGAGAACGACAAGGCGCCGATGTCGGCCAGCGCTTCGCTGGCCACCATGGCGCGGCTGTAGAGCCAGGCCAGCAGCACGACGAAGGCGATGGCGATGCGGCGATGACGCAGCACGACCGCGCGCAGGTCGCCGGTCTCGGCGCCGGCGCTGCGCACCACGCGCGGCGCGAACCAGTGGTTCGAGATCATGATCGACAGCGTCAACGCGACCAGGATGACCATGCCGGTCGCGGCCGACACGCCGCCGAGGAACGTCAGCAGGGCCAGTGCGGGGCGGCCCTCCGACAAGGGCAAGGCGAGCACGTACAGGTCGGAGGGCACCAGGTCGCCGAAGGCGACGCGCCCGGCCCAGGCCAGCGGCAGGATCGGCGCCGCGATCAGCAGCAGGTACAGCGGGAACAGCCAGCGCGCGGTCTTCAGGTGGCTGCGATCGCGCAACTCGACGACGCCGAGATGGAACTGGTGCGGCAGCGTGAACATCGCGACCGCACCGAGCGCGACCAGGGCGAAGAAGCCGCTGTCCGGCCGGCCTTCGAAGGCGGCGGGGATGCGCGCCGCCAGCGCGCCCAGGCCATCGTTCATTCCGAACACCGCGAACCCGCCGACCGCGAGCATGGCCGCGAGCTTGACCAGGGACTCGAAGGCCACCGCGAGCACCAGGCCGCGATTGTGTTCGGTCGCGGCGGCGCGGCGGGTGCCGAACAGCATCGCGAACAAGGCCATGACCACGGCGATCCAGAAGGCCGCGTCCTGCCAGGCCGGGACCTGGGCGGCGCCGCCGGTCAGCATCGCGAAACTCATCGCCACTGCCTTCAGCTGCAACGCGACGTAGGGCACCATGCCCAAGACCGCGACCACGGTGATCCAGGCGGCGAGGCGCGGGTCCTTGCCGAAGCGCGAGGCGATCAGGTCGGCGAGCGAGGCCGAATTCTGCGCCTGCGCCAGCGCGGCGAGGCGCGCGAGGAAGGGCAAGGCGAACAGGAAGAGCAGGATCGTGCCGATGAAGGTGGGCGGGATCGGCGTGTTCCAGCGCGCCGCCTGCGTGACCGTGCCGTAGAAGGTCCAAGCCGTGCAGTAGACCGCGAGCGAGAGCGCGTAGATCGCCGGCCACAGGCGCGCGAAGCGGTCGGCGCGGCGTTCGCCGTACAGCGCCACCGCGAACAGCAGCAGCACCCAGACCAGTCCGGCGACGACGACCGTGGACGCGCTCAGCATGCGCGCCGCCGGCGCATCACACGGCGATGCCGAAGTGCGCGAACACGCGCTTCAGCCAGCGCAGTTGCGCGCCGTCGCGGGTGTCGTAGTCGCGGCCCGTGTATCCCCACCAGTCCCAGCATGCTTTCGGATTCAACGGCATCAGGCTTGATCGCACCTGAGGATACAGGACCACGACGCCGGCACCGTCGGCCCAGCGGTTGTACCCGGCTTCGGCGACGAAGCGGGTGCCGATGCGATCGGCCTGCATCTCGCAACCGTGGAAGGCGACGTGCAGGCCGCACGACTGCGTGCGGCATTGCGGCGGCACGTAGAGATAGCCGCGGTCGGCCAGCAGCGGATCGTGGCCGTCCTCGGCATAGGGGCGCTGGTCGAACGCCAGCAACTCGCCCTGCGGCGCCGACGCGGGCGGCAGCGCCGGATCGACGACCTGCCGGAAGATCGCGCCGGCCAGGTCGAAGCCGCAGGCCGCCAGGTGCGCGTCGTCCGCGGCGCAGTCGCCGGGCGCGGCCGTCGCGAAGACGTGACCGATCTCGCGGGTGTCGTCGACCACGACCCGGGTCTCGGCCGACAGCGCCCGATACAGCGCCGCCGTCGCCGCGCTGACGCCGGCCGACACGACCGTATCCTCGCGGCCATGGGCGATCCACACGCGGTCGCCGGCCAGTCCGGCGAGGTCGTCGAGCGCGTTGTTGTCCGACCGTTCGCGCACGCGGTCGCGCAACGCATCCACGGCCGGCGCCTGCGGCGGATGCATGCACTCCGACAAGGCCGTCTGCAAGTCGCCGCGCGCGCAGCCATACGGCCCGCCGGCCACGAGGGCGGCACCGTCGATGGTCGACGAGAACGCGAGATGCGCCTGGTGCGCCATGTAGGCACCCGACGAAATCCCGGACACACTGACGCGATCGACATCGAGTTGCAGGGGCGGCAGCGGCGGATCGGACTCGGCGCAGCCCGCGAGCCACACGGCCAGCGCGGAAACGACGAACCGCGCCCGAAGGCGCGGTCGTGCTGTTGGCGTCCCCACACCCGCTCCGGCGGGGAGAGCGAACCGGAGGCGGGTGCGGGACAGGGCGTGACGGAACAAGACGATCAGTCGAAGCTGTAGGTCGCGGCCAGCGTGTACTGGCGCGGCGCGCCGTAGAAGCCGGTGAGGATGCCGAGCACCGGGATGTTGTAGCCGGTGGTGCGGTATTCCTTGTCGCCGAGGTTCGAACCCTGCAGCGAGAACGACCACGGGCCGTCGCCGCGCCAGACCAGGCCGGCGCTGAACAGGCTGTAGCCCGACTGCGCGATGGCTTCGCTCAGGTCCGTGGTCGGATAGACCTTGGACTGGTAGCTGGCGGTGGCGCGCGCCATCAGTTCGCCGCCGAAGGCCGGCCAGGTGTAGGCGGCGGTCAGGGCGCCGGAACGCTTGGGCGCATTGGTCATGTACTGCGAATCGGCGATGTTGACGTCGCGCGAGATGAACTCGTCGTAGGTCGCGTCGAGGTAGGCGGCGTTGCCGCTGATGCTCAGGCGGTCGGTGGCCAGCCATTGCAGTTCGAGCTCCAGGCCCTGCACCGTCGCCTTGCCGGCATTGGTGAAGTCGCCGAAGAACGAATCGTCGGTGCCGTCGCCGTTCGAGTCGTAGGCGCTGAACACCGAGAGCTGGATGTCTTCGTACTTGTTGTGGAACAGCGCGGCGTTGAGGAACAGCGAGTCGTCGTTGAAGGACTGCTTGGTGCCGATCTCGAAGCTGGTCACCGACTCGTCGTCGAACGGCAGGGCCGAATCCGGCACCGCCGAGACATTGGCGCGGATGTTGAAGCCGCCGCTCTTGAAGCCGCGGCTGACCAGGCCGTAGATCAGGGTGTCGTCGTCGAGCTGCCAATCCAGCGACACCTTCGGCGACAGGTTCTGGAAATCGACCGAATCGGTGAAATCGGAGGGCGTGGCGATCGGCGTGATGAACTGGTCGTTCGCGAAGAACTGGTTCAGCACGTCGGCGGTCTTGGTCTCGTCGGTCCAGCGCAGGCCGGCGGTGATCGAGAGCGTGTCGCTGATCGGGAAGGTGCCTTCGCCGTAGAGCGCGTACGACTCGGTGTCGACGGTGCCGTTGGTGGTGCCGAACTGCAGGTTGAAGAAGTTGTTGAACACGGTGCCGCCGGCTTCGCCGTCGAACCAGTAGAAGCCGAACACGCCGCTCCAGCGGTCGCCGGC
>CALMWD010000223.1 GCA_937873105.1 uncultured Rhodanobacteraceae bacterium | reverse complement strand
GGCGCGGTCGAAGCGCAGCACGCCGGTCGGCATCTGCGCCGGAAGCGGCCGGTACATCATCCGGTGCGGGATGTTGGCGTCGAGGTATTCCGGGCCCTCGGCGACGAAGCCGAAGCGCTCGTAGAACGGGATCGCATGCACCTGCGACGACAACGCCAGTTCGGGATAGCCGAGCTCGCGCGCCTTCGCGATCAGGTGCTCCATGACCAGGGCGCCGACGCCGCCGCCGCGATGTTCGGCGAGCACGGCCACGCGCCCGATCTTGTGGTCGGGCGTCAGGCGGCCGGTCGCGACCGGCTCGTCGCGTTCGTTCAGCACCAGCGCATGCAGCGAGGGTTCGTCGAGCGCGTCCCATTCTTCTTCGATCGGACAGTGCTGCTCGACGACGAAGACCGGCTCGCGTACCGCGCGCAGTTTCTCGTAATCCGCCGGGTAATGGGCATCGACGACGCGCAGCGGCTCGCTCATGACACGAATCCGATCAGTCCGAGGTTGAGCCATTTCAGCAGATCGGCGCGTTCGGCGTCAGTGAGCCCGGCGGCCTCGGCGGCGGCGATCTCGTCGCGGCCGAGCAGCTTCGCGAGGCGGGTGCTGGTCTCGAAGGCCTGTCCCGCCAGATAGACCAGGCCACGCCCGCGTTTGCCGGGGCGCGTGGCCAGGCGCGCGAACGGATGTCGCGCCAAGGCCGCGCCCTTGGCGAGGCGCGCTTCGAACTGCGCTGCCGTCAACGGCCGCGGTCGCGGCGCCGGGGTCTGGGCATTGCGGTAACGCGTGATGAAGCGCGCGAACTCGCGGCCGAGCACGTCGTCGTCCATCTGCAGGAAGTGCGACAGCGCCCGTCGCACCCGACCGACGTCGCTGGCATCGACGGCGAAGACGTCGCTGCGTGCCTGCAGTTCCGGATCGGCATAACGATCGGCCTCGTCCAGGGTCTCGGCGACCTGGTCCGAGAGCTCGACCAGCAGTTCCGCGGCCGAGGGCGCGCGCATGCCGATCGATAGCGTCATGCACTCGTCCAGCGCGATGCCGTCGTGCGGCACGCCGGGCGGCAGGTAAAGCACGTCGCCGGGCGAGAGCACCCAATCGTGCGAGGGCGTGAAGCGCTGGAGCTGCTTCAGCTCGACGTCGGGACGGAAATCCCTGGGCGCGTTCGGATCGACATCGATGCGCCAGCGGCGCTGGCCGAGGCCCTGGATCAGGAAGACGTCGTACTGGTCGATGTGCGCGCCGACGCCGCCGCCCTCGACGGCATAGGAGATCATGATGTCGTCGACGCGCCAGCGCGGCAGGAAGGCGACCTGGTCGAGCAGGGCCGCGACGTCGCGATCCCACTTGTCCACGTCCTGCACCAGCAGGGTCCAGTGTGTCTTCGGCACCTTGGCGAAACGCGCTTCCTCGAACGGGCCGCATTCCAGGGACCAGCGGTCGCGTTTCGGGTCGTGGCTGACGAGGCGGGCCAGCGCATAGGGTTCGCAGGCCAGGCCGGCGAGGTCGTTCGGCGAGATCGGCGAAGCGAAATCGGCGCCGAGCATGCCGCGGATCAGCAGCGGCCGCTTCTGCCAGTACGTCGACAGGAACTTCTCGACCGGCATGCCCAGCGGCAGGCCCGGCTTGGCCTGCACTTCGATGGCCGGGCGCGGATTCGTGGCCTTAGATCGCATCGGCCAACTCCGTCGCCAGGCCGGTGTAGTCGGCCGGGGTCATGACCATGAGGCTGCGCTTCACGTCTTCGGGCAGGTCGAGCCCGGACACGAAGTCGCGCAGGCTGTCGCGCGAGATGCCCTTGCCGCGGGTCAGCGCCTTCAGCTGTTCGTAGGGTTCGGGCAGGCCGTAGCGGCGCATCACGGTCTGGATGGCCTCGGCCAGTACCTCCCAGTTCGCATCGAGGTCGGCGGCCAGCCGCTCGTCGTGGATGCTGAGCTTGTTGAGGCCGCGCAGCAGCGCGTCGAGGCCGACCAGCGCATGCCCGAAGGCGACGCCGAGCGTGCGCAACACCGTCGAGTCGGTCAGGTCGCGCTGCCAGCGCGAGATCGGCAGCTTGGCGCCGAAGTGCTCGAACAGCGCGTTGGCGACGCCGAAGTTGCCCTCGGCATTCTCGAAATCGATCGGGTTGACCTTGTGCGGCATCGTCGACGACCCGACCTCGCCGGCCTTGACGATCTGCTTGAAGTAGCCGAGCGAGATGTAGCCCCAGACATCGCGGCAGAAGTCGATCAGCAGGGTGTCGATGCGGCGCAGGATGTCGCTGATTTCGGCGATGCCGTCGTGCGGCTCGATCTGCGTCGTGTAGGCGTTCCATTGCAGGCCGAGCGAGGCCACGAACCGATGCGAGAGGGCGCGCCAGTCCACTTCCGGATAGGCGACGAGGTGGGCGTTGTAGTTGCCGACCGCGCCATTGATCTTGCCCGGAGATTGCCAGGCGCCGAGCTGGGCGCACTGGCGGTCGAGGCGGGCGACGGTGTTCGCGATTTCCTTGCCGAGGGTGGTCGGCGACGCGGTCTGCCCGTGCGTGCGCGAGAGCATCGGCTTGGCCGCGGCCTGCTTCGCCAGTTGCGCCAGCTTGTCGCGCAGGCGCTTCAGCGTCGGTGCGAACACCAGGTCGCGCGCGTCCTTCAGCATCAGCGCGTAGGCGAGGTTGTTGATGTCCTCGCTGGTGCAGGCGAAGTGCACGAACTCGCGGTAGGGCGCCAGCGCGGGGAATTCGGCCATGCGTTCCTTGATGAAATACTCGATGGCCTTGACGTCGTGGTTCGTGGTGGCCTCGATGGCCTTGACCCGGGCCGCCTCGGGCAGGCCGAAATCGCTGGCGATCGTGCGCAGCTGCGCCTTGGCGGCGTCGTCGAAAGGCGGCACTTCGGCGATGGCCGCTTCCAGGCCGAGTGCGATCAGCCATTCGACTTCGACGCGCACGCGCCGCGCCATCAGGCCGTACTCGCTGAAGATGCCGCGCAGCGGCTCCACCTTGCTGGCGTAACGCCCGTCGAGCGGGCAGAGGGCGATCAGGGGATCGAGCGACATCGCGGGCATCCGAAGCGGGAGAGGGCCGCGATTCTAGCGAGGCGCCGGATGGCACCGGCATGACTTAGCGCAATCCGCAGGCGGAAAGCACCGCATCGGACAAGCGGCGACGCTCGTCGAAGCCCATCTGGAAGCTGCGTTCGCGCTCGGCCTTGGCCTGCGCGACACGGGCGTTCGTGCAGGCATCGTTGCGGTCGTTGCGGTCGTTGCGCGCGCTGCGACTGCGCGGGGCCGCGGTGGCGGCAGAGCGCGAGGTGCCGCCCAGCGACGCCGGCAGTCGCGCCCGCGAGGCCTGTTCCCATGCCGCGATCTGTTTCGCATCGGCGCCCGCGGCGGCCTTCGACGGCGTCGTCGGTTCCGCCAGCGCGACTTCGCGGCGTTCGCCGGCATTCGGGCAACCGCGATCGACGAAGGCGACGTGGCCGCGGGCGTCGCGGCAGGCGAACAACTTCCCGGCGTGGCCGGGCAGGGCGGTGCAGGCGAGCAGGATCAGCAGCAACAGGCGCATGGCGGCATGGCGTGGTCGGGAGGTCGACAGTGTCGGCGGCGGTCGGCGGTGCTTCCCCTGCGGGGTTCGGATTCGCGGCTCCGACAATTCGCAAACGTGGGCCTGCCGCGCGAAGATGGAGCAACCATCGGAGCCGAACATGAGCCAGACCCGCATCGAGAAGGACAGCCTCGGCGAACTCGCCCTTCCCGTCGACGCCCTCTGGGGCATCCAGACCCAGCGGGCCGTCGACAACTTCCCGGTCTCGGGCTGGCGCATGCCGCGCGCCTTCCTGCGTGCACTCGGCCTGGTCAAGGCCGCCTGCGCGGAGGCCAATGCGAACCTGGGCGCCATGCCCAGGGCGCGGGCCAAGGCGATCCGCGCCGCGGCACTGCGCGTGGCCGCGGGCGAGTTCGATCCGGCCTTCCCGGTGGACGTCTTCCAGACCGGTTCGGGCACGTCCAGCAACATGAACGCCAACGAGGTGATCGCGCGACTCGCCGCGCAGGCGCTGGGCCGGCCGGTGCATGCGAACGATGACGTGAACATGGCGCAATCGTCGAACGACGTGATCCCGTCATGCATCCAGGTGGCCGCCGTGCTGGAGACCGGCGAGCGCCTGCGGCCGGCGTTGAAGCATCTGCGCAAGACCATCGAGCGGCGCGGACGCGAACTCGCGAAGATCGCCAAGACCGGGCGCACGCATCTGATGGACGCGATGCCGCTGCGTTTCGACCAGGAGCTCGGCGCCTGGGCGACGCAACTCGGTGAGGTCGAGGCGCGGCTCGACGACGCGCTGAAGCGCCTGCGCCGGCTGCCGATCGGCGGTACCGCCATCGGCACCGGCATCAACGCGCCGAAGCGTTTTGGCGGCGAGGTCTGCAAGGCGCTGAAGGCGCAGACCGGCGTCGCTTTCGCGCCGCATCGCGACCGCTTTTACGGCATCGCCGGCCAGGACGCGGCGGTCGAGTTGTCGGGCGTGTTGCGCGGCGCCGCCGTCGTCCTGACCAAGATCGCGAACGACCTGCGCTGGATGAATTCGGGGCCGCTGGCGGGACTGGGCGAGATCGAGCTGCCGGCCTTGCAGCCGGGTTCGTCGATCATGCCGGGCAAGGTCAATCCGGTGATTCCGGAGTCGGTGGCGATGGTCGGCGCGCAGGTGATCGGTTGCGATGCGGCGATCGGTTTCGCCGCGGCCAGCGGCAATTTCCAGCTGAACGTGATGCTGCCGGTGATCGCCTGGAACCTGCTGACCGGCATCGATCTGCTGTCGAATGCCGCGATCCTGCTGGCGGACAAGGCGATTGCCGGCTTCAAGGTGCGGCAGGACCGCATCGACGAGGCGCTGGCGCGCAATCCGATCCTGGTCACCGCGCTGAACCCGCTGATCGGCTACGAACGCGCCGCGGCGATCGCGAAACGTGCCTACAAGGAAGGCCGTCCGGTGCTCGACATCGCCGTCGAGGACACCGGTTGGCCGCGAGCGAAGCTGCAGAAACTGCTCGACCCGCGCACGCTGGCGCGTGGCGGGTCGTTCGGTGGTTCGGCCGGTGGCTGAGAATCAGTCGCTCAGCTCGCGATAGCGGCGGAAGTACACCGCGCCGGCGATCATCGCGATGCCCGCGGCGGCGCCGAGCCAGGTCTTCATCATCGTCAGCACCATCCACAGCGATTTCAGCGAAACCACGTCGGAGGGCGTGCTGTCCTTCGAGAACTCGAGGCCGAAACGGAAGGCGCCGGAGGCGTCGAAGGTCCACGGGAAGATGCTGAACAGGCCGCGGGCGAACACTTCCTTCCAGTACCAGGTGTCCGGGATCGACAGGCTGGACAGCGCGTCGAACCAGGTCAGCAGGATGCCGGCGATGACCGGGACGAACACCGCCCACAGGAAGGGCTTGCCGCGCGCCCAACTCGACACCAGCATCAGCCAGCCGATGCTCGGCAGCGCCCAGATCGCGTTCACCGGAATGCCGGCCAGCATCACGCCCCACAGCTTCAGCGGCTCGGCCGGGCCCCACAGCAGCTTCATCGGGCTCACGTCGTTGATCCAGAAGAAGCCGCCGATCACGGCCAGCATCAGCAGGTGCAGCAGGATGCCCGCCGCCCAGGCGATCGCCGGCGCCAGCAGGGTGGCAGCCACGATCTTGGTCAGCACGGTCTGCACGTCCGACACCGGCATCGACTTCCAGAACAGCACCGAGCGGTCCTTGCGTTCGTCGAAGAGGCAGCCGATCAGGTAGAAGAACAGCACGATGCCGAGCGCGAACTGCACCAGCATCGACATGCCGGCCAGCCCAAGGTTGATGCCTTCGGCGACTTTCTGCAGCTTGTCCGCCGGCATGCTGTTGATCGCCTTGGTCAGCGGCACCCCCATCATCTGGATGTGCGATCCGACCGAGAACTGGCCCACCGTGAGGCCCATGATGGTGATCAGCACGACCACGCCGATTACGACCATCGGTGCGCGGAAGAAACCGCCGCGGTTTTCCCAGTATTCGCGTTTCAGTTGGGTCACGAACGTGTTCATTGATAGGTTCCCTTCATCGTGGCCACGAAGATGTCGGCGAGGCCGGGCGTGCGCGTCTCGCCGAGCGCGTCGAGCTGTTCGCGCGGCACGCCGTCGTAAAGCAGGATCGACTTGCCGAACACCGAGCGTTCGTCGAGCGGCTTGAGCGCCAGCGCGGCTTCGCGCTGGTTGGCCGGCACCATGACTTCGGTGAAGCGGCTGCCGAGTTCCTCCATCGTCGCCGACAGCGAGATCACGCCGTCCTTGATGAACAGCACGTCGGTCAGGATGTGCTCGATCTCCTCGACCTGGTGCGTGGTCACGACGATCGTCTTCTCGTGGTCGAAGTAGTCGTTGAGCAAGGTCTGGTAGAAGTCCTTGCGGTAAAGCACGTCGAGGCCGAGCGTCGGTTCGTCCAGCACCAGCAGCTTGGCGTCGATGGCCATGACCAGGGCCAGGTGCAGCTGCACGATCATGCCCTTGGACATTTCGCGCACGCGCATCTCGGGCTTGAGCTGGGTCTTGGCGAGGAAGGCCTCGCACTTGGCGCGCGAAAAGCGCGGGTGCACGCCTTCGACGTACTCGATCGCCTCGCGCACGCGGATCCAGCGCGGCAGCACGGCGACGTCGGCGATGAAGCAGACGTCTTGCATCAGCGCATGGCGCTCGGTGTGCGGGTTGCGGCCCAGGATGGTGAGTTCGCCGTCGAAATCGGTCAGGCCCAGCATGGCTTTCAGCACGCTGGTCTTGCCGGCGCCGTTCGGCCCGATCAGGCCGACGATCTTGCCGGCCTCGATGCTCAGGTCGACGCCCTTCACCGCTTCGGTCTTGCCGTATCGCTTGCGCAGTCCTCGCGCTTCGATCACCTTGCTCATTGCTTGGGTTCCCCAGTGGTGTCCATCTTGGCGAGCATCGCGAGATCCAGCCCGAGGCGGCGCAGCTTGTCGCGCAGTGCCGGCCATTCCTCGCGCAGGAAATGCTCGCGTTCGTTCTTCAGCAGGGCCTCGCGCGCGCCCTGGTTGACGTACATGCCGAGGCCGCGGCGCTTTTCGACGAGGTTCTCGTCGACCAGTTCCTGGTAGGCCTTGGACACGGTGATCGGATTGAGCTGGAAGTCGGCGGAGACCTGGCGCACGGAGGGCAGGGCATCGCCTTCCTTCAGTGCCTCGTCGAGGATCATGGCCTTGATGTGGTCGCGCAGCTGCCGGTAGATCGGTGCGCTTTCGTTCCAATGGATCGACATGGTCAGTCCCTGGTGGCGGCGCGGCGAGCGCGGCTGAAGCTGTAATAGGGGTCGGTCAGGCTCACGCGCGCGGCGCGGGCCTGGCGGCGTGCGGCGACGGCATCGGAGGCGGGCCGGGCAGCGGCGGATTCGGTCGCCGGCAGATAGCCGGGCTGGACCGAAGCGGCCGGCTGGCCGACGCTGGCCGCGGTGCTGAGCAGCAGGCTCAGGGCGAGATCGAGAAGGCTTGTGGACATGACGGCCGCTCCTGCGGTTACGTGTTGTAGTGAACTATAACACCTAAACCGAGCACGTCAAGATGAAAGCCATGGACCATGACATCGGTCATGCATCCGACCGGCTAGATTCCCTCGCCCCCCAAGGAGATCGCGCAATGAAACGCCTGTTGTCCGCCGCCATCCTGATGTTCTCCGCGCCGCTGGCGCTGGCTTGCAGTCCGCTGCTCGACGTGTCGATGCGCCCGCTGGCCGGCAAGGAGCCGGTGCACTTGTGCGAAAAATTCGACGGCAAGGTCCTGCTGATCGTGAACACCGCCAGCAAGTGCGGCTTCACCCCGCAGTACGAGGGCCTCGAAGCCATGCATGCGAAATACGAGGCGCAGGGTTTCTCGGTGCTCGGCTTCCCGTCCAACGAATTCATGGGCCAGGAGCCCGGCAGCGAAGAGGAAATCAAGGAATTCTGCACGCTCACCTACGGCGTCAAGTTCCCGATGTTCGAGAAGACCAAGGTCAAGGGCGACGACGCCAGCGTGCTCTACAGGCGCCTCAAGGAAGCCACCGGCGACGCGCCCGGCTGGAACTTCCACAAGTACCTGGTCGATCGCCACGGCAAGGTCGTCAAGAGCTTCGGCAGCCGCACCAAGCCCGATGACAAGGAACTGGTCGGCCTCGTCGAGAAACTGATCGCCGAACCGGCACCGAAACCGTGATGCGGGCGCGGCTTCCGGCCGCGCTCATGCTCAACCGAGCGCCGACAGTTCCGCGTTCAGGCGCTCGGGATCGCCGAGGTTGAGTTCGATCAGGCGCTTGAGCTGGGTGAAGCTGTCGAGGTCGATCTTTTCCCAGCGGAAGCCGATGCTGTCGGCGGTGGCGTGGGCGGAGCTCGCGCCCATGCTGATCTTGAGGCCGTCGCCGAGGCGCAGTTCGATGCGGTGCATGGCATTGAGCTTGCCGGACCATTCGGCGGGGCGGGTGGTGAGCGCGCCCTTGAGCGAGATGTCGATCAGTTCGGCGTCCCACATCGCGCGGTCGGAATACAGCTTGACGCTGCCTTCGAAGCGGAAGCGGTGGAAGCGACGGCGTTCATTGCCCGATGAGTTCGACATGCGCTCTGGGATGGCGGAAGCGAGGCGCGAGTCTAGCTCAGGAAGTTCGCGGAAGTGTGCGTCTGCGCACAAGAAATCTGCTCAGGCGGGGCGCTGCAGGACCAGTTCGAGCACGAACTTGGACCCGAAATAGGCCAGGACCAGCAGGACGATGCCGGCCAGCACGAAGCGCACGGCCCGCCGCCCGCGCCAGCCGTAGCGCAGGCGCCCGAACAGCAGCACGCCGAAGACCAGCCAGGCCAGGGCGGACAGCACCGTCTTGTGGGCGAGGTGCTGGGCCATCAGGTCCTCGATGAACAGGATTCCGGTGACCAGGGCCAGGGTCAGCAGCAGGAAACCGGCGCCGATCAGCTGGAACAGCAGCTGCTCGACCTGGGTCAGCGGCGGCGCGCCCGAGAACCAGCGCGACCAGCGGTGCGTGCGCAGCGCATGGTCCTGGATGCCCAGCTGGATCGCCACGACGGCCGCGATCGCCAGGGTCGCGAAGGCGAGCAGGGCCAGCAAGGCATGCGCGGCGATGCGCCAGTCGCTGATCGCGTCCGCCGACGCCCCGGCATCGAAGGCCAGCGCG
>CALMWD010000222.1 GCA_937873105.1 uncultured Rhodanobacteraceae bacterium | reverse complement strand
CGCGGTGGTTGCCGAAGTCGCGCGCATGCGCGAGCGCTGGCGCGGCGAACTCGATCGCAGCACGCCGGAGCGCTTCGACCTGAAGCAGGGGCGGGGCGGTCTGGTCGACATCGAGTTCCTGGTCCAGGCCCTGGTGCTGGCGCAGGCCGGAACGCATCCGTCGCTGTGTGATGCCGGCAGCACGCCGCGCGCGATCGGGCGCCTGCACGCGGTCGGCGTGCTCGATGCGGAGTCGCATGCGGTGCTGCTGCGCACCCATCAGGAGTGCCTGAGCCGCGCCCTCGATTGCAGCCTCGACCTGCGTCCGCGGGTGGTGGCGCGCGATCCGGCCCTGATGGCCTGGACCGAGGCGACGGCGGCGATCCTGAAGCGTTTCGGCCTGCTCGGCGGGTGAACGCGTCGCGACTCAGTCGCGATCGAGCCAGCGGTCGATCAGGAAACGCGAGATCGAGAAGCGCGGCGACAGCTTGACCGCACCGCTGCGCAGCTCGTCGCGGGTGAACCAGCGCACGTCGGCCATCTCGGCGCCGATGCGGATGTCGTTCGACTCGGCCTGGGCCTCGAAGCCGAGCATCAGCGACGCCGGGAAAGGCCAGGGCTGCGAGCCGATGTAGCGGCAGTCGCCGACGCGGATGCCGGACTCTTCCAGCGTTTCGCGACGCACCGCGTCCTCCAGCGTCTCGCCCGGCTCGACGAAGCCGGCCAGGGTCGAATAGCGGCCTTCCGGCCACGACGGCTGGCGTCCGAGCAGGGCGCGTTCGCCGTCGTTGACGAGCATGATCACGCAGGGGTCGGTGCGCGGAAAGAACGCGGCGCCGCAGGCGCCGTTGCAGCACAGGGCGCGATGGCCGCCGGCGCTCAGCAGCGTATGCGCGCCGCACACTCCGCAGAAATGCGAGCGCGACTGCCAATAGGCGAGCGCGCAGGCGAAGGCGGCCAGGCCGGCTTCGTGCGGCGGCAGGTTCGTCGCCGCGGCACGCAGCTCGCCGGGCAGGGCCGGATGCACGGCGAGGAACTCGCCCTGTTCTTCCTCGCGCAGGCCGAGCGCGAACAGCGTGCGTCCTTCCTGTTCGCCGAGATAGGTGAAGCGCGTCGCTTCGAAGCGTTCGCGCAGCAGCGGCAGCGGGATGCGCAGCAATTGCGGCGCCGGCGCGGCCAGCAGCACGTCGCGGCTGCCGCGCAGCACGATCACTTCGGCCAGATCGTCGTCGAATCGGCCGCGCAGCCAGCCGGCGTCCTCGCGCGCCTCGCCATGGCGTTCCAGCGCGCCGCCGACGAATGCGAAATCCATGCTCAGACCGTGAACGAGGAGCCGCAGCCGCAGGTGGTCTTGGCGTTCGGGTTGCGGATCACGAACTGCGCGCCCTGCAGGCTTTCGCTGTAGTCGATCTCGGCGCCGCCGAGGTATTGCAGGCTCAGCGGATCGCAGAGCAGGGTCACGCCGTCGCGTTCGATCGCGAGGTCGTCCTCTTCCGCGGACTCCTCGAAACTGAACCCGTACTGGAAGCCGGAACAGCCACCGCCCTGGATGTAGACGCGCAGCTTCAGCGCAGGGTTGTTCTCCTCCGCGATCAGCTCGCGCACCTTGCGCGCGGCCGATGCGGTGAAGTTCAACGCGGCGCCGGCGCTGTCCAGGTAACTCGGGGGGGCGATGTCGCTCATGTCGGGATTCCTCGTGCCGATGCAGATCGGGTCGGCGCCGGCCTGATTCAAGTTCAGCTGCGCTTGGCGTCGACCTTGGACTTGTCCTTGGGCTCGACGCGCACGTCGATCGCCGATTCGCCCGGGTTCGCGGCGGCGTCCGGCTTGGCTTCCGGCTTCGGCAGCTGCTTGCGCGGTTCGTCTTCGCGCACGACGCGGCCGGTGATCTGCGCGCCGGCGGCCATCTCCAGGACCTTGTAGTGCACGTTGCCGTGCACCCGGGCCTGGGCCGCGAGTTCGACGCGTTCGCTGGCGATCACGTCGCCCTTCATCACGCCGTTGATGATGACGTGCGGCGCGCGCACTTCGCCCTCGACCGAGCCCTGGTCGGAGATCGACAGCACCGAGTCCGGACCGCCGTCGGCGATGATGGTCCCGACCACGCTGCCGTCGACGCGGAAGCCGCCGGAGAAGCTGATGTCGCCCTTGATCTTGGTCTTCGCGCCGATCAGGGTGTCGATCGTCATCGTCGGCCGGCTCGGATTGTTCTTGCTACTTCCAAACATGCTCGTCTGCTCCGGTGGCGAGCGCCTGTTCCCAGGGGAAGCTGCGCTCGAATTGGTCGCCCTGCGCGGATTTCATCACGAGCACGACGCGGTTGGGGGTGAAGCCTTCGGGGAGCACGAAACTGGCGTCGAGCTCCTGGAAATACTTGAACGAGAACGCCGGCCATTGCTCCGGCTTGCGCTGCGCGAGCTCGTCCCAGACCAGGCTGGTGAGGCGGTCCTTGAGCATGCCCTCGATGCGGATGCCGGCCGTGCCGCTGGTGGTCTCGCCCTTGCGCAGGTTTTGCGTCAGGGTCGCGCGCAGCTCGTAACCCTGGCCGTCGCCGATGCGGCGCAGGGCCAGTTCCTGCACGGTCAGTCCCTGGCGCGGCGCCTTGCCGCCCATCAGGCGCCGGTAGAAGGCGAGGTCGGCGCGCAGCGAGGCGATCTCTTCCTCGCTGGCCGTGAGCTGTTCCCGCAGGACTTCGTTGGCGCTGCGCGAGACCTGGTCCGAGCGTTCGCTGATGCTGAGCTTCTGCTTGACCAGTTCGAGTTCCTCGACCGCTTCTTCGCGCACCTGCTCGGCCTGCGACAGGCGCTGGCGCATCTCGAACAGTCCCGGCGCGGCCAGGTAGGAGGCGATCGCCCAGGTCGCCGCGAGGCTGAGCAACCAGCCGCCGGCCACGGCGATGCGCAAGCGGCGCGCGCGTGCCGGATCGTGCGGCTGCACGATCAGCGGCGTCGAACTGTGGTGTGACTTGAACGGGTTCTTCATGCACGGCCGTCGAAGCGAGCGCGCGTTATAGCCGGCCGGTTCCGGACGCGGCAAGGAAACAATGCGCCTTTAACGGAATTTGAACTCGAACGCGACGGCGTTGCGGCCCGGGTCCTGCACTTCGAGGTCGATGGTCGCGGTGGCGTTCGGCGCCAGGCCGCGCGCCAGCGCGCGGGCGTCGACCAGATAGTCCTGCGGCGCGACGCGGCGCATCGCGATGCGTTGCTCGTCGAGGTCGGACAGGGTGATCTCGACGATCGGATACGGCTGGGTGAACGCGGCGCGGTTCAACATCGTCGCGGAGATGATTAGTGCGCCGGGCTGGCTCGGATGCGGGCGCACGTCGCGCGACACCAGCGCGATCTGCGACAGGTCGGCACGCGGCGGCAGGCGGCAGTCGAGGCGCAGGCAGGCCGCGTCCAGCCAGGGACGCAGGCGCGGTTCGTTCATCCACCAGCCGCGGCCGGCGTACGCCGCCTGCGCGAGCAGGCCGACGAGCAGCAGCACGTTGGCATGACGCAGCATGCGGCTGCCGCGCGGTTTCGGCGCCGGCGGCTGCACGAAGGTGGGCGCCGGTGCGACCTCCTCCTCTTCTTCCGGCGTCGGCGCGAACAGGTCGTGCTGCCCGGCCTTGGGCCGCATCGCCGGCACGTCCAGGATCGGCAACGGACCG
>CALMWD010000221.1 GCA_937873105.1 uncultured Rhodanobacteraceae bacterium | reverse complement strand
CGCGTCCGGCAGCGGCCGAAGGCGGCGCGCCTTCCGAATCGCCGGAAGAGGCCGAACGCCGCCGTCGCCGGCGCCGCCGCCAGCCGCGCGGCGAACGCGTCGAGGCCAGCGGCAGCGTGTCGATCGAGCAGCCGATCACGGCCGAGATCCCGGCCGTGACCGAAGCGCCGAAGTTCTTCGCGCGCCTGAAGCAGAAGCTGAAACAGATCGTGCAGCGCCTGCCGATGCCGGGCCGGCGCCGCTGATCGCTCATGACGCGCGGCGCAGCAAGCTCGCCGTCGCGAACACCTGGCTGCGGTCGATCCACCACTTGACCGCAGCCAGCACGCAGGCCGCGACCATCGGATAACCGAGCAACGCCGGGAACATGCCGACCAGCAGCGCGACATGCAGGGCGATGACGCGCGGATAGGGCTGGAACATCAGCTAGGCGCGCGGCAGGGCGACCAGCCCGGCATCGCTCCGGAACGCGCGCAGGTCGAGTCCATGCTGGACCAGCATCAGCGCGATCATGGCCAGGCCGGGCGCACTCGCGAAGCCGCCGAAGGCGCCGTCGAACAGGAAGGCGATGAAAGCGCCATGGCCGGCGCAGAACAGTCCGTAGTGGACCAGGAAGAACCACGGCAACACGTGGTGCTGGAACGCCTTGGCGTTGCGCACCAGTTCGTCCTTCTGCGCGTCGCTCCACTGCGGATGGTTGCGGATGCCGGCCTCGTACTTGGGATCGAGCATGCGTCCCTGCGCCGCCCCGATCTTCAGCGCGTGGAACAGGCCGATGAGCAGATTGTCGAGCCAGTAGATCCCGATCACCGCCGCGACCGGCCAGTCGAACAGCACCACGCCCGCGAGCGGCAGCAACGCGGCGACGAGGGACTCGGGCCAGGACGGGCGGCGCTCGATCCGCGCGAGCGCGGACAGGTATTCGGGAGGAAGCGTCGCAGTCACGCGGCCATCTTCGCGATGCCGGCGTCCGGCTTCAAGCCAAGCGGCGCCGAGGCTCAGGCCGCCGCGCGCGTCTGCGTCGCCAGCGCCTGCGCGAGCATCCAGTCGTAGGGGTCGCGCACCGAGAATCCGCTGCGGCGACCTTCGACCAGTCCGATCGCGTGGCCGAGCCGCAGGGTCAGTTCGCACAGGCCCATGGCCTCGGCGCCCGGCGTGTGCGGCACCGCCGACAACACTTCGGCAAGCAGGCCTCGTTCGAATCCCAAGGGCGATTGCGTCGTCCAATAGCGATCCGGCGGCGTGGCCGACAGCACGGTCTCGCCCTGCGCACGCGCCAGGCTCATTTGCCCGACCTGGAAGACCCCGGCGGCCGGCCGCCTGCGCAGTGCGGCCAGGACGCGATGCGTGTCCCCGGCATCCGGAAACGGCTGGGCCGCGGTGAACAGCAGCACCACGCTGCCATGGGTCGCGGACAACGCCGCCGCGAGGCCCGGCCAGCCTTCCTGGTCGGGAAGCCGGGCGTGCACGCGCCGGACCAGGTCGTCGGCCACGGTCAGCGCATCGCCGCCGAGTACGCAGCACTCCTCGATTTCCGCCGGCAACATGCGCAGCTGGCGATCGAGCAGGTGCTCCTTGCCGAGCTTCAACGCGGCGATGGACCGACCGTCCGGCAAGCAGCCACGCGCGTCGACGATGGCGCTGATCTTGTTCTGGATGCGTTTCGGCTTGCTCGCCATCGCAACGACTCCCGCCGCGCCCTCCCCGGCGCGACGACGAGATTAGTCCTGCCTCGGGGCGACGGACGCAAACGATGGCAACAGAACGCTGCGACGCGACGCCGCATCCGCGCATCCCTGGCGGGGAGGGCGAACGGTTCGCCCCGCTGGCCGCATCGGCGGCCCGATCTGCCCACAAGAGGAGTCACCCATGCGCACGTTTCCGGTATTTCTGGTCCTTTTCGCCGCCCTGTCCGCCAGCGGCCACCTGCTCGCCGCTGACGCCGGGACCGAGCCGGCCACGAGGACGGTGTTGAAGCTGAAGAAGCCGGATGGCGCGACCGAGTCCTTGCGCTTCGACGGCGCGCTCGCCGTCGGCGAGTCACGCGGCTACGAGACCGATGCCGGCACCCCGGTCCTGGTCACGCGCACCGACGACGGCCTGCGCATCGAGCTGCCGGAAAGGACCGTGACGGTCGCCCTGCCCGAAGCCGGCGCAGCGCTCGCGGGGACCGAGGCTAACGTCGAGCGGCGCGTGCGCATCCAAACGCACGGTGAAGGCGATGCCGCGGGCGAAACCAAGGTGGTGGTCATGCGCCGCCACGGCGACCAGCCCATCGACGATGCCGAGATCGATGCCCTGATCGACGCCGACCCCGAAACCCTGGCTGAACTGCAGGACAACGGTGACGGCGAACGCCAGGTGGTGATCGTGCGCAAACACGTCGAGGAACCGTCGGCACAGTGACCGATGCAGTGTCCGCCGCCGCTGTCCGGAGCCGGACAGCGGCGCTGCGCGGACACCGGGCATTTCCGCCAACCCGGAAAATTCTTCCATTAAATCATCGCATTGCAAACAGACACGATTGGCACGGGAACTGCGTTAACCGTGCATACCCGCATCAGGAGAGGGCCATGTCCCGAGTTCATCCGCTCAAACGCATCCAGGTCGCCGCTGCCGCCTTTGCCGTCGTCGGCCTCGCCTTGGCGGCCGGCGCCGAACCGCTGGCGCCGATCAGCCCGTCGGTCGACGCCGGCCTGCCGCTCGCCGAATCGGTCGAGACGGATACCGCGGCCGTCACGGCGCCGCGTCGCGCCTGGCGCGATCAGCTGCCGGCCGTGATCCTCGTGCGCCGCGCGCGTCCGACTTGAGTCGGCAACCGGTCGCCACCACCTCGCGGCGATGTGGCACGTCGTCCTGCACAATCCCGAAATCCCGCCGAACACCGGCAATGTCATCCGACTGTGCGCGAATTCCGGCGCACAGCTGCACCTGATTCGACCGCTCGGCTTCGATCTCGACCATGCCAAGCTGCGGCGCGCCGGGCTCGATTACCACGAGTTCGCCCGAGTTCAGGTCCATGACGACTTCGAGGCCTTCCTGGACACCGTGCAGCCGCCGCGCGTGTTTGCGTTGTCGACGCGGGGCCGGCGCGGTTATGCCGAGGTCGCATTCGCTGCCGGCGACGCATTCGTGTTCGGCTGCGAAACCCGCGGCCTGCCCGACGCGATGATCGATGCCCTGCCCGAGCCGCAGCGCCTGCGCCTGCCGATGCGACCCGGGAACCGCAGCCTGAACCTGTCGAACGCGGTCGCCGTCGTCGTCTACGAAGCCTGGCGCCAGAGCGGCTTTGCTGGCGCCGCGCTGAATGAACCGACGCCGACCTGAGACGAACGCCGCTCAGACTGCGTACATCACATCGGCTTCACCCTTCGCACCCCGCCGCAAGGCGGGACCCACATGGAGAAACTCATGAACTTCAAGACACTTGCCCTCGCCCTGGCGCTTGCCCTGCCCTTCGCGGCCAACGCCGGCGACATCAGCTATTCGTACTTCGAGGCCGGCGCGACCCGCATCGATCCGGATGGCGCCGGTTCCGAGAACGGCTTCGGCTTCGGCGGCTCGGGCGCCCTGACCGAGAACTGGCACCTGTTCGGCAACTACCGTTCCTATGACGTCGACGTGCTCAACACCAGCATCGATGTCGACGGCTGGAACCTCGGCTTCGGCTACAACATGGGCATCAGCGACAGCATGGACTTCTTCGGCCGCGTCTCGTACGAGAAGGTCGATGCCGACATCGCCGACGGCAACGGCTGGGGTCTGCAGGCCGGCGTGCGCAACGCCTTCACCCAGCACTTCGAAGGCGGCGCCTCGCTCAAGTACACCGACATCGAAGACTCGGACAACACCTCGCTCGAACTGTACGGCCAGTACAAGTTCGGCACCTGGGGCATCGTCGGCACGCTGAACTTCAGCGACGACGGCAACGAGATCTTCGTCGGTCCGCGCATC
>CALMWD010000220.1 GCA_937873105.1 uncultured Rhodanobacteraceae bacterium | reverse complement strand
TGCTTCGGACAGCGGATGGGCGGTCATGCCACGGACTCCTGACTGAGCGCGGCAAGGCCGGCGCGGGTTTGGGCAACATCTTCGGACGCGAGCAGCTGCGACCAATCGGGGGTCGCGCGGGCGCGCAGGACGCCGAGTTTCGGCGCGGACGCCGGTTCGCGGGCGGCGACCGCCGCGATCGCTTCCGCGACCAGGGTCGGCGCGCAGACCAGCACGACGTCGCAGCCGGCATCCAGGTGCGCGTCGATGCGCGCCCGGATGCCGCCCGCGGATTCGGCCGCGGCCATGCCGATGTCGTCCGAGAACACGACGCCCGCGAACTTCATGCGCTCGCGCAGCACGTCGCGGATCCAGCAGGGCGAATAGCCGGCCGGTTCCGGCGCGACCGCCGAGTAGCTGACATGGGCCATCATCACCGCCTCCGCCTCGGCGGCGAATCCCGCGGCGAACGGATACAGGTCTTCGCGCTCGATGGTGTCGAACGGCCGCGGATCGACCGCGGCGTCGAAATGCGTGTCTTCGAGCACCGAGCCGTGACCCGGGAAATGCTTGAGCGTCGCGGCCATGCCGGCGCGGTGCATGCCACGCACGTAGGCCGCCGCAAAGGCCGCGACCACCGCCGGATCCTCGTGGAAGGCGCGGATGCCGATGGCGCGATTGCCGCGCTTCAGATCCACGCAGGGCGCGAAGCTGAGGTCGATGCCGAGCGCAAGCATCTCGTTCGCCATCAGCCAGCCGTGTTGTTCGGCCAGGTCGAGCGCGCCCGCGGCGTCCGTGGCATAACGTTCGCCGAACAGGGCCAGGGCCGGCAAGGCCGTGAATCCTTCGCGGAAACGCTGGACCGGTCCGCCCTCCTGGTCGACCGCGATCAGGAAATCGCCGCCGCGCACGGCGCGGATCTCGGCGCACAGGGCCGCGACCTGGCTGCGCGACTCGAAGTTGCGGGTGAACAAGATCACGCCGCAGACCATCGGCGCGCGGATCCAGTCGTGTTCCTCGGGCGCCAGCGTCTTGCCGGCGATGCCGATCATCAGCATGCGATTTCCTCGATCAATGCGGCGCGGTCCGGCCAGGTCGACAACGGCGCCTCGGCCAGGCGCAGATTGTAGAAGCGAACTTCGTCGGTGATTTCCCGGCCGAGCCAGGCCGGGCGCGGGTATGGCGCATCGACGGCGTCCAGCTCGATCTCGGCCACGACCAGACCGGCGTTGGCGCCGGCGAATTCGTCGATCTCGAACAGGGCGCCATCGACGAGCACGTGATGCCGCGTCTTGGTCACGCGCGGGCCCGACAGGCGCGCCAGCATGTCCTCGGCGTCCTCGCGCGGAATCGGATATTCGAACTCGAGGCGCCGGGCCCCGGCCTCGCGCGACTTGATGTTGAGCCGCGCCGACTCGCCTTCCAGGCGCACCCGCACCGAGCAATGCTCGCCGCCGAGATAACCCTGGTCCATCGGGATGCTGCGCGAGACGCCGCTGCGCCAGCCGTCGCCGCGGACCAGGAACTTGCGCTCGATCTCGATGCCCATGTCAGCGTTCGAACATGGCGATGGACTCGACGTGGGCCGTGTGCGGGAACATGTCCATGACGCCCGCGGCCTTGAGCTTGTAACCGTGGTCGCGCACCAGCATGCCGGCGTCGCGCGCCAGCGAGGCGGGATGGCAGGAGACGTAGACGACCCGCTTGACCTGCTTGAACGGAAACCATTCGATCAGCTTGTCGGCGCCGGCGCGGGCCGGGTCGAGCAGGACGCGGTCGTAGCGACGCCGGGCCCAGGCCGCGTCGCGCTGGTTCTCGGCGAGGTCGGCCATGAAGAACTCGGCATGGGTGATGCCGTTGCGTTCGGCATTGCGCTTCGCGCGCGCAACCAGTGCGTGGTCGCCCTCGACGCCGACCACCGACTTCGCCTGGCGCGCCAGCGGCAGCGTGAAATTGCCGAGGCCGCAGAACAGGTCCAGCACGGACTCGTCCGGCTGCACGTCCAGCAAGGCCAGGGCGTGATCGATCATGCGCGCATTGATCGCGGCATTGACCTGGATGAAATCGAGCGGATCGAAGCCCAGGCGCAGGTCGAAGCGCGGGATGTCGAAGTACAAATCGACCTGTTCCGGCCACAGCGGATGCACCGAATCCGGCCCCTTCGGCTGCAGCATGACCGCGAGCCCTTCGCGCTGTGCGAAGGCGGTCAGCTTGCCGACGTCGCCGGCCGACAGCGGCTGGAGATGGCGAAATACCAGCACGGTCAGCGCATCGCCGCAGGCGAACTCGATCTGCGGGATGTCGCGGACCGCGTCCATCGACGCCAGCAGATCGGCGATCGCGTCCAGCCGTTCGCCGACCGCAGGCAGGACCACCGGGCAACGACGGAGGTCGGCCACGTACTTGCCGTTGGTCTCGCGAAAACCGACCAGCACCCGCCCCTTCTTCTCGACATGGCGCACCGACAGGCGGCCGCGGCGGCGATAGCCCCAGGACTCGCCCTGCAAGGGATCGAGCACGCGCTTCGGTTCGACGCCGCCGATGCGGGCGAGGTTCTCGATCAGGCTGTGCTGCTTGGCCGCGATCTGCGCGGCCGGCGCCAGGTGCTGCAGGGCGCAACCGCCGCACACGCCGAAATGCGCACAACCGGGCTGCACCCGGTCGGGCGAGGCGCGCAGCACCTCGACGGTGTCGGCCTCGTCGTACTGGCGGTGCTTGGCACTCAGCGTCGCGACCACCTGTTCGCCCGCGAGCGCACCGGCCACGAAGACCGTCTTGCCGTCGCGACGGGCGACACCGCGGCCGTCGTGGCCGAGGTCGATGATGTCGAGCGTCATCGGCTCGGCGGAGACACGTCGGTTCAAGGGCGTCCTGGGCTGGCGGTCGGGCCGTGTAGTCTAGCGGCTGCCCTGCCCGCCTGCCCGACCGGAGGCCGACCGATGCCGATGACCGTGTTGCTCGTCGACGACGACGCGATCGTGCGCGAAGTGATGGGCGAGCAGCTGCGCGCCCTGGGCCACGCCGTGGCGCTCGCCCCCGACGCCCGCGCGGCCTGCGCGCTGGCCATGGCGGGGCGCTTCGACGCCCTGCTGATCGACCAGCGCCTCGACGGCGAGGACGGCCGCGATCTGCTGCGCCGGCTCCGCGGCATCGACGGCACCCGGGCCGGTCGCGCCGTCGCCATCAGCGCCGAACTCGATCCGGAGCGCGCCGCCGAATTGTGCTCGCAGGGCTTCGACGCGACCTTGCAGAAACCGACGGACCTGGACCGCCTGCGCGCCGCGCTCGGAACGGACACCCCGCCGGCGCTGGACGATGCGGCCGCGCTCGCGATCTGGGGCAACATGGACACGGTGCGCATGCTGCGCGGGATGCTGCGCGACGAACTGCCGGCCTATCGCGACCTGATCGCGGCCGCCGCGAACGCCCGCGACGAACCGGCGTTGCGCGAGACGCTGCATCGCATGAAGTCGTCGGCCGGATTCTGCGGCGCCGTCCCGCTGACGGCCTTCATCGACGCCACGCCGCGCGACCGCGTCGACTGGGAAGCGATCCTCGTCCGCTACGACGACGCCTGCGGCGCGCTCATGACGGATCTGCAGGCGACGCCGGCGCCCTGAGCACGCGCCAGGCGTTCAGGCCGCGACCGCCGAGGTGGTGCAGCAGCAGCCCGCGCATCATCCGCCGCAATGGGCGCAAGGCTTCGGCATCGGGCTGGCGCCCGGACTGCAACCCGAGCAGGGCCGCCCCGGGGACCGCATCGAGGTCGAGCGGCGGCGCGGCGACGACGCCGTGCTCGGCGATCACGCGATAGCGCGCCTCAGCCACGACCGCCTCGCCGCTCGACGCGTCGATGCCGAAGTCGATGCCGTAGCCGATCTCGCCGAGCAGCAGGCTTTCGAAGCGACGCAGCGCGAAGCCAAGCGCGTCGCGATCGTCCGGCATCGATCCGAGCATGTTCGCATAGGCGTCGAACAGGATCGGGTGCGGATCATGGCGTTCGAGCAGGCGCGCCAGCAGTTCGTTCAGATAGAGCGCGCTCTGCAGGTGCACG
>CALMWD010000219.1 GCA_937873105.1 uncultured Rhodanobacteraceae bacterium | reverse complement strand
TGTCGTCTCGGCGCAATCGGCCGACCAGGACGTGGTCAGCGTTACCGTGTCGCAGAACCCGGTGGTGCCCGGCCAGACCGTGACCTACACCTACGTGATCCGCAACAACGGCCCGGACGCAGCCACCAACGGCGGGCTGAACATCCTCTATTACAACGGCAACCTGCTCAACGCGACGTTCACGCATCCGCCCGGATGGAACTGCGTCACCTTCTGGGCGGGCGCCGGATGCAACATCGCCACCTTGCCCGCGGGCACGACGGCGACGATCACGCTGACCGCACAGGTGGACCCGAGCCGCATCAACTTCCCGGATGGTTCGTTCGACATGACGGTCACGACCTCGGGCGTCACCGCGGATCCGAATGCTGCCAACAATTCGAAGTCGATCACGACGAACTGGGACAGTCCGCAGGTGGACCTCGCGATCGGCGTGACCGACACGCCCGATCCGGTCGGGCCGGACATGGACCTGACCTACACCGCGACCGTGACCAACGCCGGCCCCGATCCGGCGACCAGCGTCAATTTCAACGTCTACAACCCGGGCTACGTGCCGTTCAAGTCGGTGACGCCCCCCGCCGGCTGGACCTGCACGCCGCCGGCCGTGGGCGCCGCCACCATCTTCACCTGCAGCACGCCGAGCTTCGCCGCGGGCGCGACCAGCGTGTTCAACGTCGTGGTGCGCGTCGACGACGCCGTGCTCGGCGTGCAGAACGGCACGATCTCGACCGCGTTCAGCGTGCTCGGCACCGGCGACGACACCAACGATCCGAACAACAGCGAGACCGAAAACACCGCCTACGTCACCCCGAAGGCGGACCTCTCGGTCGGCGTCGCGGATACCGTCGATCCGGTGCTGCTCGGCCAGGACTTCGACTATCTGGTGACGCTGAGCAATCTGGGTCCGGATGCCGCCCCGAACGCGACCTTCAGCCTCTACAACAACGGCAGCCTGCGCTTCCGCTCGATCACCGCGCCGCCCGGATTCCAGTGCACCCTGCCTACGGTCGGCAGCGCGCCGATCCTGTCGTGCTCGACCGCGAGTTTTGCGAACGGCGCCAGCGTGCAGTTCCTCGTCACCGTCGGCACCGACCCGCAGCTGATCAATCCGCAGACCGGCGGCACGGTGCAGGCGGGCGTGACCGCGAGCAGCGCCATCGCCGATCCGGCGCCGGCGGTGAACAACCAGGACAGCGAGGACACGCTGGTGATTCCGGTGCTGCTGTTCAGGGACGGCTTCGAGTTGTAGCTGACGCCCGCCTGAAGCCCGGCGTCGAGGCCGCGACCGCGACCGGCGTCCGTGCATCTCCAGGCAGACACGATCCGGAGTCTGCCGATGCTGCGCCTGATGTTCTGCTTCTCGTTCTTCCTGTGCGCGGCGCTGCCGCGCGCCATGGCCGGCGAGCGCAGCGTCGTCGTGCTCGGCCGCGCCGACGACCCGCGCGTCGCCGCGGTCGAGGCGGCGGTGGCGTTCTGGAATGCGGCGCTGGCCAATGCGGGGAACGACGATCGCCTGCGGATCGTCGGCGTGCAACCGAATCCGATTCCCGATGCGTACTTCCTGGAGACCGGCGCCGACCTTGGCCTGCACAAGCGCCGCCCGCCCCAGGAGATGCGCGCCATCGCCGGCGACATCGTCGTGGCCCTGGCCGATGTCGTCTTCGTGTCCTTCGCGGCGCGCTTGAAGGACGGCCGCAAGTTCGTCGCGCTGCGCGCGCTCGATACGCCGGAGCTGCAACGACCGGGCGTGGCCGAGAACCTGGCCGCGCACGAGATCGGCCACGTGCTCGGCATCCGCCACAACGACAACCCGAAAACGCTGATGTGCGGCGCCCCCACGCCCTGCCATCCGGCGCGCTTCGCCGGCGCCGGCGGCGCCTTCTTCCCGTTGCTGGACGAGGAACGCGCGTCCCTGCAGGCGTTGCCTTGATCCGACGCGGCCGCGGCTCAGCGCAACCGTTCGGCGATCCAGGCGCCCACGTCGGCGCGGTGCAGCAACTCGATGTGTCCGGTGCCGTGGCTGATCCAGTGCGGACGACGGTTCAGGCCGAGATCGCGGTCGGCGTCGTCGTGTTCGCCGAGTGCGCTGCGCAGCGGCACCAGACCGTCGCCGACCAGCCGATCGGCGATGCGTCCGCGCCGCGGCGCCAGCGTTGCCGCAACGCTGTGGCAGGCGATGTCCGCGGGCAAGGGCAGGGCCATGCCGTCATCGTGGACTCGGCCGTGGCGCAGATCGGTGATGCCGGCGCTGCGCATCCGTCCGAGTGCGGCGAACGGCGCGGCGTAGGGCGTGCGGGCCAGCCACCGGTCGATCCATGAGCCGGCGCGTTCCAGCGGTGCGCCGTGGTGCGGCACGCCGAGGAAGACGAGATCGCGGACGCGCCGACGCCACTGCATCGCATCGACCTCGCCATGATGGCAGGCTCTGCGGGCGACCAGTCCGCCCATGCTGTGCGCGACGATGCGGATGCTGTCGACCGGGACCGGCCAGGCCGCGACCAGCGCTTCCAGTTGCGCCGAGAGTTCGCGTCCGTTCCGGGCGATGGGCAGGCCGGTGTTGTAGCGCAGGTACACCGGGGTGGCGCCGAGCGCGGTCGCCAAGGTCTCGCCATGATCGACGACTGTGCCGGCGTGCTCTCCGCGCCATTGCAGGTCGTTCATGCACAAGCCGTGGACCAGCAGCAGGACGTGGCGGCGGGCATGCGGCATCGACGCGGCCGTTTCCGCATCGATCCGTCGGCCGCGATGACGCAGCGTCATCGGCAAGGCGAGCGGGTTGCCGCTGGCGACCAGGTGATCGCCCAGCACGCCGTTCAGCGCCGACAGGAAGGCGAGCCGTTGCGGTGACGGAGGGGCCGCGTCCGCGGCGCGGTCGAGGCGCGACTGCCATTCGGCGAGGGCGCGATCGGCGCCACGTTCGACCACGCGGCTGACGTCGTGGATGCTGCGATAGA
>CALMWD010000218.1 GCA_937873105.1 uncultured Rhodanobacteraceae bacterium | reverse complement strand
GCGCCGACGCCATCCCTTTCCCGACGACCCGCCCCACCACGGCCGAGGCGGCGACCGAGGTGCGCGAGTCGCCGCACCGCGCCGCAGCCGAACCGGCACCGGGCATCTCGGCCGACCGGCTGTTCGGCGACATCGCCGGCGTCGCCGCCGAACTGTCGCGCCCCGATGCCTCGGCCACGCCGCGCGGCACGGCGCGACTGCCGGGTCGCAGCGAGGCGTTCCGCGACGCGCGCGTACGCCTCAAGCCGCCGCCCATGACGCCGGAGCAGATCGCCACCGCCGTCGCTCGCATGCTGGTCAGCACCACGGCCGCGAACTCGACGACGGGGCTGATGGGCGCGATTCCCGGCCGCGACCCGTTGCGCGAAATGCAGTCCTCGCACCATGGCGACCTCTACCTGCCGCGCGGCTGCGACGACCCCGAGAATCCGAATCTCGACGACGCCTGCATGGGCATCCCGAAACGCTGATCGGTTCCGGGGCGGGCCCGCTTCGTGTTGAAATCGCGGCATGACCCCCGAAGCCTGGATCACGCTGGCCCTGCTCGGCCTCGCCGTGCTGCTGTTCATCTCCGAGAAGCTGCCGGTCGACGTGGTCGGCATCGGCGTGCTGTCGGTGCTGCTGCTGGCCGGCGTGGTCACGCCCACGGAAGGCTTCGCCGGGTTCTCCGGCAGCGCCACGCTCACGGTCGCGGCGATGTTCGTGCTGTCGGCCGGACTCAGCGAGACCGGCGTGCTGGAACGCGCCGCCCGCCTGCTCGGCCGTGCCGGACAATGGCCCTGGCTGTTGCTGCTGGTAATGATGCTGCTGATCGCCGCGGTCTCGGCCTTCATGAACAACACCGCCGCGCTCGCGATCTTCCTGCCGCTGGTGCTGTCGGCGGGGCGGCTGCGCAAGATCGCGCCCTCGAAACTGCTGATCCCGCTGTCCTATGCCGCGCAGTTCGGCGGCGTCTGCACCCTGATCGGCACGTCGACCAACATCCTGGTCAGCCACATCGCCGAAACCCAGGGCGTGCGCGCCTTCACGATGTTCGAACTGGGCCAGATCGGGTTGCCGCTGACGCTGGCCGGCATGACCTTCCTGATGCTGTTCGGACGCTGGCTGCTGCCGAACCATCCGGATCGCAGCCTCGGCGACAGTTACGGCGTCGGCGACTACGTGACCGACCTGCGCGTCCGCGCGAATTCGCCGCTGATCGACCGCACCCTTCGGGAATCGCGCTTCGCCGAGGACAACGGCGTGACCGTGATCGAACTGATCCGCGACCGGCGCCGCCTGTGGTCGCGACGCGCCGATGCCATCCGCGCCGGCGACCTGATCCGCGTCGCCGCGCCGCTGGACAAGCTCAACGCCTTGCGTGCGCAGCCCGGGCTCGAGATCGACGCCGAATTCCAGTTGAGCGCCGGCGAACGTCCGAACGGCGGGGTCATGCTGGAGGTCCTGATCGCGCCGCATTCGCGCCTGCACGGCCGTCCGCTGGCGGCACTGGCGACCGAACTCGGCAGCGGCGCCCTCGTCGTCGCCGTGCGCCATCGCGACCAGGTCGTGCGCGGCGCGGCGCTCGATCAGGTGCTGCTCGCCTCGGGCGACGCCCTGCTGATGCTGGTCGACGACACCGGGCTCGACACCATCCGTGCGCGCCCCGAATTCATCGTGCTCAAGGAATGGCAGACGCGCAAGTCGAGCCGTCTGCGCGCGCTGTGGGCGCTGACGATCATGTTCGCCGTGGTCGCGCTGGCCGCCTTCGAATGGGTGCCGATCCACGTCGGCGCACTCGCCGGGGCGGCGCTGATGGTCGCCACACGCTGCCTGACCCGCGAGCAGGCCTACCGCAGCGTGGAATGGCCGGTGATCATCCTGCTCGCGGCGCTCATTCCGCTCGGCACCGCGATGGAGAAGCACGGGCTGGCCAGCGGCGCCGCCCAGGTGGTGATGCAGGCGGTCGGCGAACACGGACCGCTGGCGGCGCTGGCCGCCGTCTACCTGGCCACCGCCATCCTGACCGAGTTCATGAGCAACAACGCCGCGGCCGTGTTGCTGGCGCCGATCGCGATCTCGACCGCGCAGGCGCTGGGCGTCGACCCGATGCCCTTCCTGATCGCGGTCACCGTGGCCGCGTCGACCGCGTTCGCGACGCCGGTCGGCTACCAGACCAACACCATGGTCTACCAGGCCGGCAGCTACCGCTTCGCCGACTTCGCCCGCATCGGCATTCCGCTGAACGTGCTGTTCTTCCTGCTCAGCCTGTGGCTGATTCCGCGATACTGGCCCTTCTGACCCATTCCCGGGAGACCGACCATGCGCCTGCTGCTTCTGCCCGCCCTCGCCCTGATCGCCCTCGGCATCGCCATCCTGCTCGGCAAGATCGAGACGGACCAGCGCAAGGACGTCATCAAGATCGGCGAGTTCAAGGCCAGTGTCGAGACGAAACAACCGGTCGCGCCCTGGATCGGCGGCCTCGCCATCGGCATCGGCGCGGGGCTCGCGGTGTTTGCGCTGACCCGCAAGCGCTGATGCGCCGCGATACGCTGCATGCCTTCGGGCTCGGCCTGATGGTTTGGCTGGGCTGGCTGATCCCGTTCCATCGCCTGCCCTTGCCCGAGCACTACGCTGCAACGGCACTGGCGCTCGCGTTGCTGCTGGCGGCCTTCGGCGCCCACCGCGCGGCCTCGGTCTTCGCCATCGGCGCGGCGCTGGCGCTGCTCGGCGTCGCGCTCGGCGTGGTGCCGGTCCTGCATGCGCCCTGGCTCGGTCCGCTGATGTTGATCGCCGCGCTCGGCGCCCTGCTGCGGATGGCGTTCGCCGCGAGCACGGCCATCTCGGTGCGCGTCGCACGACTGCTGCGAGATCTCGCCGCAGGCTGCGTGCTCGCGGTGTCCATGCTCGCGCTCTTCCTGCCGCTCGCGCGGCTGCGCATGCCGATCTTCACCGCATTCGCGATGCTCGCCGCCGCGCTGATCGCACGCGCACTCGCACGTTCGGCATCGCGCTGACTTCATGGCCGGTTCATGGCCCGCGACTAGGATGGCCGCGGATTTTTCCGTGCCCTGCCCCATGGGCGCTCAACCATCGAGGAGAACCATCATGAACAAGAAGATCCTAGGCGCCGCGCTGCTGTCGGCGCTGTCGCTGGGCGCGCAGGCGCAGGGCTGGACCGGCCAGGGCGAATTCGGCCTGGTGCTGTCGAACGGCAATGCCGACAACCTGACGGTCAACGGCAAGCTCGACTTCAAGTTCGAGGAAGACCAGTGGCTGTACAACGTCTACGGCCTGGCGCTGCGCGCCGAGAGCGACGACCTGCAGACCGCGAACCGCTACGAAATCGGCGGCAAGGCCGGGTACAAATTCAGCGAGCGCGCCTACATGTTTGGTTCGGGCCGCTACGAAAACGACGACTTCGCCCCGTACGAATACCAGGCCACGGTCGCCGTCGGCTTCGGCTACAAGGCCATCGACAACGACGCCACCCAGCTCTCGTTCGAAGGCGGTCCGGGTTATCGCCGCTACCAGCCGGTCGACGTCTTCGTCGCCACCCCGGCGCCGGGCCAGTTCGTCTCGGTCGACAGCGAAGGCGACTTCGTCGGCCGCGGCTTCATGGACTTCAAGCACAAGCTCACCGACAACACCTCGCTGTTCGACACCCTGCTGATCGAAGGCGGCCAGGACAACACCTTCGCGCAGAACGACTTCGGCGTGCAGGTGGCGATGAGCGAGAAGTTCGCGATCAAGGCCGGCATCCAGGTCCGCCACAACACCGACGTGATCGCGCCGGTCAAGAAGACCGACACCCTGACCACGGTCAACCTGGTCTACGGCTTCTGATCGATCCGATCCGGTACCAGTGAAAAAGCGGGCTTCGGCCCGCTTTTTCTTTGCGCGCTCAGTGCCCCGGATTCAGCAGGCGGTCCGCACCGAGGGCGCGCAACTGGGCGGCGACGGACTGGCCGAGCGTTTCCGGATCGGCGGCCGGGCCGTGCGATTCGGCGCGCAGGATCTCGCCGCTCGCGGCGTCGCCGACCAGGGCGCGCAAATGCAGGGCGTCGCCGTCGAGCGTGGCGTAGCCGGCGATCGGCACCTGGCAGGAGCCGTGCAACGCCAGGTTCATGGCGCGTTCGGCGCGCACGCGCAGGCCGGTGTCGCGATCGTGCAGGACCGCGCACAGCGCCGCGACTTCGGCATCGCCGTCGCGGGTTTCGACGGCGATCGCGCCCTGCGCCACCGCCGGCAGGAATTGCGGCGGCGCCAGCGACGCGCGGATGCGCGCATCGAAGCCGAGTCGCTCCAGTCCGGCGCAGGCCAGCACGATGGCGTCGAACTCGCCGGCGTCGAGCTTGGCCAGGCGCGTGTTGACGTTGCCGCGCAGGTCGCGCAACTGCAGGTCGGGTCGCAAGGCCCGGATCTGCGCCTGGCGGCGCAGCGACGACGTGCCGACGACGGCGCCCCGGGGCAAGGCGTCGAACTCGGCATGGCGATTGGACACGAAGGCGTCGAACGGATTGGCCCGCTGGAGGATGGCCGCGAGCGCGAAGCCCGGGTCGAGCTGCATCGGCACGTCCTTGAGCGAGTGCACCGCCAGATCGGCGCGACCGTCCTGCATCGCCTCCTCAAGCTCCTTCAGGAACAGCCCCTTGCCGCCGAGCGTCGCCAGCGAGCGGTCGAGGATGACGTCGCCGCGTGTGGACAGCGGCACCAGCTCGATGGCGAGGCCGGGATGCGCTTCGCGCAATCGCGCCGCGACATGCTCGGTCTGCCAGAGCGCGAGCGGGCTCTTGCGCGTGGCGATGCGCAGGGTTCGGGTCATGCGGGATTCCTCAGAGATGCTTGATCAGTTCGCGTACCGCCGGCAGGCAGCGCCGGCTCACTTCCAGCGGCAACGCGGCGCCGCGCACCAGGGCGTGGGTGCCGCCGTCGCTGGTGCGTTCGAGCGCGGTGATGCGATCGACCGCGACCAGGCAGTTGCGGTGGATGCGGACGAAGCGGCCGCGGAACTCTTCTTCCAGCGTCTTCAGCGATTCCTCGATCAGGACTTCGCCCGCATCGTGGTGCACGACCACGTACTTGTCTTCCGCAAGGAAGTAGGCGATCTCGCCGACCGGCACCAGGCGCAGGCTGCCGCGGATGCGCGCGCAGATGTGGCTGCGGCTTTGCGTCTTCACCTCGTCGCCGATGCGGCGGACCTGGTCCACGGTGAACTTGCGCGCCCGTTCCAGGGCGATGCGCAGACGCTCGCGCGCGACCGGCTTGACCAGATAGTCGACCGCGTGCGCCTCGAAGGCGGCGAGCGCATGTTCGTCGAAGGCGGTGCAGAACACGACGGCCGGCGGGTTCTCCAGCGCGGCCAGGTGGCGCGCGGCTTCCAGTCCGTCCATGCGCGGCATCGCGATGTCGAGCAGGATGACGTCGACCGGCGCGCTCTCGTGGGCGAGGATGGCGTCGACGCCGTCGACGGCCTCGCCCACGACTTCGACCCCGGCCATGCCCAGCTCGGCGACGAGGGTGCGCAGGCGCGCGCGCGCCAGCGGCTCGTCGTCCACGATCAGGATTCTCATCGCGCTTCGCCCTCCTGCAGCGGCACCCGCAAGGTCACGGCATGGTAATCGGCGCCCGCGTCGACCGAAAGCGCCGCGCGCTCGCCGTAGCGCATGCGCAGGCGCTCGCGGATGTTGCCGAGCGCGATGTGGTTGCCGCCGAGGCGCGGCACGGGCTGGACGGGCTTGGGATTGCGCACGGTCACGCACAGGTCGCCTCCGTCACGATGGGCGCTGATGGCGATCACCCCGCCCTGCGGCAAGGCCTGCACGCCATGGTGGAAGGCGTTCTCGACCAGGGGCTGCACGCTCAGTGCCGGAATCCGCGCCGCATGCAGGGTCGGCTCGACGGCGCGCGCGACCTTCAGGCGCTCGCCGAGGCGCAGCGCTTCGATGGCGAGGTAGCGATCGATCAGTTCGAGCTCGTCGGCCAGCGTGTGGTCGGCGCGCTCGTCGCGCAGGGTGGCGCGGAACACGCCGGCCAGGTCCTCGACCGCGGCCTCGGCCTTGTCGGCGTCGATGCGGATCAGGCTGGCGATGGCATTGAGGCTGTTGAACAGGAAATGCGGGCGGATGCGCGCCTGCAGGGTCTCGATGCGCGCCGCCGCCTGGGCCTCGACGCCACGCTGCCACTGCTGCAGCACGAAGATGTAGCGCATCAGGATCAGGCCGACGACGGCGGCCAGCACCGCGTTCGACAACAGGAAGGTGGGCGCCTCCGCGCGCGGGATCCAGCCCAGCGCCAGCGAGCGATCCAGCGACTGCGCGATCGCGCTGCAGGCCACCGCGACGACGGCCGGGACCAGGGTCGCGAGCGTGGCGCCGAACAGCACCGGACGGCGCCCGAGCCAGGGACCGGTCTTGCACAGCACGGCGGCGCTGATCAGCGCGATCCACTGTGCCAGGAAACTGGCCGCGAACAGGTCGCGCAGGGTCGGCCAGCCGCCCTGCCCGGGCGCGATCAGCACGATGAGCACGATCAGCTCCACCGTCACGACCACGCTGCCGAGGATGGGCAGGCTGCAGAAATCCGGCATCCAGCCGCGCGACGCGATGCGGGCGCCGGAAGCGCTCATGCGGCGGCGCGCAGGCGTTGTTCGATCCACTGGGCGAGATGGCGGATCTCGTCCATCGACACGCTGTGCGGCATCGGATAGCTGTGCCAGTCGACCTGGAAGCCATGGCGCGCCAGCCATTCGCGCGACATCAGGCCGAGCCCTTGCGGCACCACCGGATCGAGGCTGCCATGCGCCAGGAACAGCGGGACGCGAGTGGCCTCGGCGGCGAACTCGCGCTCGGCGTGGTCGGCCAACGGCAGGTAGGTCGACAGGGCGATCGCGCCGGCCAGCGGTTCGCGCCGGCGCACCAGCAGCGACAGGGTGATCGCCCCGCCTTGCGAGAAGCCGGCCAGGAACTGGCGCTCCGGCGGAATGCCGCGCTCGGTCTCGCGCGCCAGCAGCGCCTCGACCTGCCCCATCGACTCGCGGATGCCCGGCTCGTCCTGCTTGTTGGCGATTTCGGTGCCGGAAATGTCGTACCAGGCGCGCATGCGCATGCCGCCATTCACCGAGACCGGACGCACCGGCGCGTGCGGGAAGACGAAGCGCAGGGCCGGCCAGTCCGGCCGCACCAGTTGCGGCACCACCGGTTCGAAGTCGTGGCCGTCGGCGCCGAGGCCGTGCAACCAGACGATGCTGAAGCGCGGATCGGGACCGGTCTCGGTTTCGACGGTGTCGAGCAATGCCATGCGCAGTCCTTGGTATCGGGGCCGGCATTGTCCCGCGCCGGCCCCGGACTGCCAATCAGGGCGCGCTGCGGACGTGTTCGCCGGGCGCCGTCGCCAGTGCGACCGCAGTCGTCTTGGGCTGGAAGAAGAATTCGCCGGCCTCGTGTCCGGCGAACTGGATCGGCGCGTACTCGGGCACCTGCACCAGGGACGACTCCGCCGCCGCCATCGCCATGGACGTGGAGATCTCGCGGAACAGGCGCTGGCCTTCCATCAGTTGCGCGTTGTCCTCGAGCGCCGCGATCAGCGCCAGCGCGAAGTGCGAATTGTTGCCGCGACCGGTATCCGGCACCGGCGCCAGGCCGCCCGAGGTCAGCGCCGTGCGCGACCGGCTCTGGCTCATCGCCTTGACCCATTGCGCCCAGGCCTTGTCCGGCATGGCGCTGCTGAAGGTCGGTACCGCCGCACGCGTCATCGCGCCGGAATAGCAGGAGTCCGCGACGACCAGCACGTGCTTCGCGTTCATCGTGTTCAGGATGTCGCTGATGGCGCGGTTCGACAGCCACGAGGCCGGCGCATCCTGGCGCCCGTCGGCGGGGATCCAGTAGCCCTGCTGGGTGCTCGCGTCGATTTCGCCATGGCCGGCGAAGTACACGACCAGGTTGTCGTCCGGGCCCAAAGCCTCACGCTTGGCGTTGAGCGCGGACAGGATCTCGAAGCGATTGGCGTTCTTGAGCAGCGTGGTCGTGAAGCCGTAGCGACGCGACAGGACGTCGGCGACCTTGTCGGCATCGTTCGCGGCGCTGGTCAGCGCCGGATAGTCGGCATAGCGGTCGTTGCCGATGACGACCGCATGGTAGCGGCCCAGCTTCACGCCGCCCGGCACCACACGCGGCGTCGCGCCGGCGTTCGAAGCGACGGCGTTCGAGGGCAGCAACAGGAACTCGAGCCCGCTGCGCGAACCGCTGCGGTCGACGGCGGTGACCGACACCTGGGTACCGTCGGCGTCCACCGGCATCCTGACGCGGAACAGGCCGTCGGCCCCGACCGCCACCGTCGTGCCGTTGATCTGCACGGTCTGCAAACCGCCGCGCGCGATGACCTTGCCCACCACTTCCGTCTGGTCGCCCTTCGGCGCCAGGGCCGCGGTGCGGCCGCGGGTCACGGTCAGTGCGGGTTCGAGGATCTCGACCAGCGGACCGCCGCCGGCCAGCACCTGGCCGCTGCTGCCGCCACCGATCACGCGCTGTTCGAGGGCACTGATCTGGGCGCGCTGGCGCACGACTTCGCGCTGCTTCGAGGCGAGTTGCTGCTCGAGCAGCAACAGCAGCTCGCGGTCTTCCCGCGACGCCGCTACCGCCGACTGCATCTGCTTGCGTTCGGCGTCGAATTTCTCCAGCTCCGCCTTGATCTGCGCGTCCTTGCGCTGCAATTCGGCTTCGAGCGCAGTCATGCGCGTCAGCGCGGAATCGAGTTCGAGCGCGAGTTCGGACGCCGCCGAACGCACGCGCTGCAGGTCGGCCGAGGCTTTCGCGGCATCGCTGCCGCCACGCCGCACCTGGGCGTCGCGCGCCGACTCCT
>CALMWD010000217.1 GCA_937873105.1 uncultured Rhodanobacteraceae bacterium | reverse complement strand
GAACGCTTCTTCGTCTCCCGCGCACTCACCGGTGCCACGCTCAGCGGCGTCTCGCCTTCGAAGCTGTAGTGCAGGCGCACGCCGAAAGCCGCGCCGTCGCCGAGCAGCTCGGGAAAACGCGCCGCCAGCCACGCGGTGTTGATCACGATGTCCTGCACGCCAAGCGCGCGCAGGCGTTCGATGTGCCAGGCGATCAGCGGCTTGCCGCCGACCGCCAGCAGCGGCTTGGGCGTGTGCAGGGTCAAGGGGCGCATGCGCTCGCCGAGGCCGGCGGCATAGATCAGGGCGCGCATCGGATCAATCCCGCGGCCGCGTCAGGTCCACGTTCGCGGTGATCTTCGCCAGCCATTCGCCGAACGGCTTGAGGTCCTTGTTCACGGTGGCCACGTCGAGCGTGTATTTCAACACCAGGGGCAGGTCGTTCAGGTACTGCGCCTTGCCGTCGCGGTACCAGAGCCGGCAGAAGATGCCGAGCACCTTCAGGTGGCGCTGCACGCCCATCAGGTCGAACCAGCGCTTGAAGCGGAGTTCGTTGTGCGCGATCAGGTTGGCGGCGACGGCGCGTTCGCGATAGGCCTGCATCCAGGCGAGCACGCGTTCCTTCGGCCATTCGATGTAGCAGTCGCGCAGCAGCGAGACCAGGTCGTAGGTGATCGGTCCCTTGACCGCGTCCTGGAAGTCGATCACGCCCGGGTTGTTGATCGGCGTGCGCATCAGGTTGCGGCTGTGGAAGTCGCGGTGCACGAAGACCTGCGGCTGTTCCAGCGCCGAGGCGGTGAGCACCGAGAAGGCGTGTTCGATGGTGTCCCAGCCGGCGCAGTTCGGCTGCAGGCCGAGGTGGCGTTGCAGGAACCATTCCGGGAACAGCTCCATTTCCGCGACCAGCTTGCCGTAGTGGTAGGTCTCGAGGCCGCCGGTGTCGACGCGGGTCTGCATCGCATAGAGCGTGTTGAAGGCGTCGCGGTAGAGCGTGTCGGCGCTGTGCTCGTTGAGCTGCGACAGGTAGTTCTGGTCGCCCAGGTCGAACATCAGGATGAAGCCGTGGCTGCGCTCGACCGCGACGAGTTCGGGCGCGTTGACATTGGCCTTGCGCAGGCGCGCGTGGATGTCGAGCCAGGGGCCGATGTCTTCCTTGTCCGGCGGCGCGTCCATCGCGATGAAGCTGGCGTCGCGGCTGTGCACGCGGTGGTAGCTGCGGAAGCTGGCGTCGCTCGAGGCCGGGTGGATCTTGATGTTGTTGTCGTTCAACACGCCGCGGCACCAGTTCAGCAGGGCCAGTTCGCGCTTGCGGTCCATCATCGGGTCGTCCTCGTGGTCGGCCCTCAGTCTAGTCAGCCGAACCGGGCTCCGGAACGCTCGCCCGAAAACTTCACGAAATGTAAAAAGAAGGGTTGCCCTGCGTGGGTGCGATTGAGAATCGCACCCACGGAGCAAACTCGCGATCAGGTATTCGGCGTGTCGCCGCTGAAGGTGTGGACCTTGCCGCCGGCGAGCGGACCGTGCTGCTTGCCGGTGACCTTGGCGGTGCTGTGCATGTGCAACTCGACTTCGCGCTCGAACACGAGGTCGCCGTTCACGACCGCATTCGGCCCGAGGATGACGCGCGGGGTCTTGCTCTGCTTGCTGAACCAGCCGGGATTGTTCGGCTTGCGCACGACGATGTCGCCGGTGACGCGCGCGTCGCGCTTGAGTTCGACGTCGCCGTTGACCAGCTCGATGCCGGCGCCGGCCTGGGCGCGCGCGCCGAGTTCGATGCGACCGTTCACGGTTTCGATCTTGTCGAGGCTGGCGGCGTCGTCGCCGAGCGTGATCGCGCCGTTCACGGTTTCGATGCCTTCCTGGACCACGGTCTTGGCGCCGACCGTGATGCTGCCGTTCACGGTCTCCAGCGATTCGGCCTGGCCATTGGCGCCGATCCGCACCGAACCGTTGACGGTTTCGGCGTTCTCGACGACGGCGTCGTCGCCGATGCTGATCGAGCCGTTGACCGACTCGATGTCGCCGGCGGTTTCGCCGTCGCCGATCTGGATGCTGCGGTTGATCTTGCTGATGTCGCCGCGATGGTGGGCACCGTCGTGTTCCGGACCGCCGGCGAGGGCGGCGGTGGCGAACAGGGCGCTGATCAGGACGGCAAGCGGAATGCGACGCATGGGATGGTTCTCCGGGTGGGGTTGCCCGGTCTCAGATGCCGGACCGCGGATCGCGGTTTAAGCCTAGGCCATCGGTCATGGCCGGGCGGCCGGTAGAATGCGCGGATCGTTCCCGCGGAACCGCCTCGTGCCTACGCCCAAACCCGTGCTGCTGCTGATCCTCGATGGCTGGGGCCATCGCGTCGAGACCGAATGGAACGCGATCGCGCAGGCGAACGTGCCGAACTGGCGGCGCCTGATCGCCGAGTGCCCGCACACGCTGATCGACACCCATGGCCTGCATGTCGGTCTGCCCGACGAGCAGATGGGCAATTCCGAGGTCGGGCACATGAACATCGGTGCCGGGCGCGTCGTCTACCAGGAGCTGACCCGCATCGACCAGGCCATCCGCGACGGCAGCTTCGGCCGCAATGCCGCCCTGGTCCGCGCCTTCGAGGCAGTCCAGCGCAGCGGCGGCACCTTGCATGTGTTCGGGCTGATCTCGCCGGGCGGCGTGCATTCGCACGAAGACCACGTGCTCGCCTTCCTCGATGCCGCCGCGGCTGCGGGCGTGGCGGCGATCGCCGTGCATGCCTTCACCGACGGCCGCGACACGCCGCCCAAGAGCGCGGGCGCGTCGCTGCAGAAGCTTGCCGCGAAGTGCGCGGCCCTGCCCGGCGCGCGCATCGCCACCGTCGCCGGTCGCTACTACGCGATGGACCGCGACAACCGCTGGGAACGCGTCGAACCGGCCTATCGCGCGATCACCGAAGCGACTGCGGACTTCCACGCCGCGCACGCGATGTCCGCGCTCGCGGCGGCCTACGCGCGCGGCGAGACCGACGAGTTCGTGAAGCCGACCGTGATCGGTGCCGGCGCCCGTTTCGCCGATGGTGACGCCGTCGTGTTCCTGAACTTCCGCGCCGATCGCGCGCGCGAGCTCACGCGCGCCTTCGTGCGCGAGGATTTCGGCGGCTTCGTGCGGTCGCGTCCGATCGCGCTGTCGGCCTACGTGACCCTGACCGAATACGCCGCCGACCTGCCGGTCACCGCGGTCGCCTATCCGCCGCAGAGCATGGCCAATACCTTGCCCGAAGTGATCTCCGCGCACGGCCTGAAGCAGCTGCGCATCGCCGAGACCGAGAAGTACGCCCACGTCACCTTCTTCCTGAACGGCGGTCGCGAGGACGCATTCCCGGGCGAGGACCGCATCCTCGTGCCCTCGCCCAAGGTCGCGACCTACGACCTGCAGCCGGAGATGAGCTGTCCCGAACTCACCGCGAAGCTCACGGCGGCGATCCGCTCCGGCCGGTACGACCTGATCGTCTGCAACATCGCCAACCCGGACATGGTCGGCCATACCGGCATGTTCGACGCGGCGGTGAAGGCGGCCGAGGCGGTGGACCACGCGCTCGGCGAGATCCGTGCCGCGACCGAGGCCGTCGGCGGCGCGATGATCGTGACCGCCGATCACGGCAACCTCGAACTGATGCGCGATCCCGAGACCGGCGAGCCGCACACCCAGCACACCGTCGGCCCGGTGCCGATCGTGCTCGTCGGTCGCGACGCGGCACTGCGGCACGGTGCCTTGTGCGATCTCGCGCCGACGATCCTGCAGCTGCTCGGCCTGCCGCAGCCGGCCGAGATGAGCGGACGCAGCCTGATCGTCGGACCGGCCTGAATGCGCGGCGTCGCGGCCGTCGTGCTGCTCGCGGCGGCGAATGCGTTCGCCGCGCCGGTGTTGCCGCAGAACGCCGAACGCGAGGCCGAGACGCAGGCCCGGCTCGACGCGCTGCGCGCCGAGATCGCCGACCTGTCGAAGGCGCGCGCCGAACTGGCGGCCCAGCGCGACGAAGGCGTGGCCGCGCTGCGCGAGATCGAGACCCGGGTCAGCGGCAGCGCGCGCCGCCTGCGCGAACTCGAGGCCGGCATCGATACGCAGAACCGCCTGCTCGCCGAACGCGAGGCCGAACGCGTGCAGCTGCAACGCACGCTCGGGCGCAGCCGCGAAACGCTGGCGAACCTGCTGCGCTCGGTCTACCTGATCGGCCGCGGCGAGTCGATCAAGGCCCTGCTGGCGCGCGACCGCATCGGCGACAGCCAGCGTGCGCTGGCCTATTACCGCTACCTGCAGCGCGACCGCCTGGCGCGGGTACAGGAACTGATGGCGGAGCTGAAGGTGCTGCTCGAGGTCGAGCAGGCGATCGCCGCGACCCGCGCCACGCTCGCCGCCGAACAGGACAAGGAACATGCGCAGTCGGCGCAACTCGCGGCCGACCGCGTGCAACGCGAAGCGGTACTGGCCGAGTTCGACGCGAAACTGAAGGAAGGCGAGACCCGCCTCGCCGCGCTCGCGCGCGACGAACAGGACCTGTTGCGCCTGCTCGAGGAGCTGCGCGACATCTTCGCCGACATTCCCAAGCAGCTCGAGGCGGCGCAGCCGTTCGCCTCGCTCAAGGGGCGCCTGCGTCGACCGCATGCGGCCAGCGTCGCGATCGGCTTCGGCCAGGGCATCGCGCCGGGGCGGGTCAGCGAAGGCTGGCTGCTCGCCGCCGAGGCGGGCGACGAGGTGCGCGCGGTGGCGCCCGGCCGCGTGGCGTTCGCGGACTGGCTGAAGGGATTCGGCCTGCTGCTGATCCTCGACCACGGCGACGGCTACATGAGCCTGTATGCGCAGAACGAGTCGCTGCTGAAGGACGTCGGCGACTGGGTCGCGGCCGGCGAGGTGATCAGCACGGTCGGCGCCAGCGGCGGGGCGGCGCAGCCGGGCCTGTACGTCGAGTTGCGCCACCAGGGCCGGCCGCTCGATCCGAAGCCGTGGTTCGCGCGCTGAGCCCTTGCATTCCCGCCGTCACGCCGCATCTGCGAGGATTCGCAGGCGTGGCCGGTCCGGTCGTGCACCGTACAGGAGTGTGATGTGTCGAATCCGAGCCAGGGCGCGTCCGCGCCGATCCAGTCGAAGCAGGACCTGATCGATTTCCTCGCCGGCGGCGAGAAGCCCGCGACCGACTGGCGCATCGGCACCGAGCACGAGAAGTTCGTGTTCCAGCTCGACGACCTGCGTGCGCCGCCGTACGAAGGTCCCCGCGGCATCCGCGCGTTGCTGGAGGGCATGGCGCGCGAGTTCGGCTGGACGCCGCTGCTCGAGAACGGCCAGCCGATCGCGTTGACCAAGGGCCTGGCCTCGGTGTCGCTGGAGCCGGCCGGCCAGTTCGAGCTGTCGGGCGCGCCGCTCGACACCATCCACCAGACCTGCTGCGAGGTCGACGCGCACCTGCGCGAGTGCAAGCAGATCGGCGACCAGCTCGGGCTCGGCTTCCTCGGCATGGGCTTCAACCCGAAGTGGCGCCGCGACGAGCTGCCGTGGATGCCGAAGGGCCGCTACAAGATCATGCGCGAATACATGCCCAAGCGCGGCAAGCTCGGCCTCGACATGATGCAGCGCACCTGCACCGTGCAGGTGAACCTCGACTACGGCAGCGAAGCCGACATGGTCAAGAAGTTCCGCGTGTCGCTGGCCTTGCAGCCGATCGCGACCGCGCTGTTCGCCGATTCGCCGTTCACCGAGGGCCAGCCCAACGGTTTCCTCAGTTTCCGTTCGAACGTCTGGAGCGACACCGATCCGGACCGTACCGGCATGCTCGGCTTCGTGTTCGAGGACGGCTTCGGCTACGAGCGTTACGTCGACTACATCCTCGACGTGCCGATGTACTTCGTCTATCGCGACGGCCGGTACATCGACGCCAGCGGCCAGAGCTTCCGCGACTTCCTCGCCGGCAAGTTGCCGGCGTTGCCGGGCGAGAAGCCGACGCTGAAGGACTTCAACGATCACCTCACGACCGCCTTCCCGGAAGTGCGCCTGAAGAAGTACTTGGAGATGCGTGGCGCCGACGGCGGCCCGTGGAATCGCCTGTGCGCGCTGCCGGCGTTCTTCGTCGGCCTGCTCTACGACGACACCGCGCTCGACGCCGCCTGGGACCTGGTCAAGGACTTCACGCTCGCCGAACGCGAGGCGCTGCGCAACGGCGTGCCCAAGCGCGCGCTCAAGACCCCGTTCCGCGACGGCAGCGCCCGCGACCTGGCGCTGGAAGCCCTGAAGATCTCCGCCCACGGCCTCAAGCGCCGCGCCCGCCTCAACAGCCGCGGCATCGACGAATCCCTGTTCCTCGAACCCCTGATCGAATTCGCCCAGGCCAACCAGACCCCGGCCGAACGCAAGCTCGAACTCTTCCACGGCGAATGGAAAGGCTCCGTCGATCCGGTGTATCGGGAGTTTGCGTACTAGGCGTCGTCGCGCCGTTATCCCGACGCCACGGTCGTGATAAGACATATCCCT
>CALMWD010000216.1 GCA_937873105.1 uncultured Rhodanobacteraceae bacterium | reverse complement strand
GGACGATTGCGCGGAGTCTGATTCCCGAATCGTCACGACGCAAATTGAGCAAGCGCCGCGTCGAACTACGCCGCCACCACCGCATCCAACACCAGCCGCACCATCGCATCCAAGCCGTTCTGGCGTTCAGTGGCAGGTGCCGCGATCAGCTTAACGCCGAGTTTCTCCATGATCTGGATCCCGGAAGTGCGAGCGCACGACCAGGACGCGAATCTCACCGTCGATCTCTCGATAGATCACCGAGTAGGGAAAGTCTTGCAACGGGTGTACCCGGCGATGATCGTCCACGGGAGTGCCGATTCCTGGAAACTCGACCAGCAGTTTGGCCACTCGCTCGACCTCGTCGAGGAAACGGCTCGCCAGCCTCGCCCCCCTTCTCTGCGATAGAACGCCGCTGAGTCAAGAAGGTCGCGCTCCGCGCCTCTGTGAAGTCTGTAGGTCATCCGATGCTGGCGCGGACGCGTGCGATCGCCTCGGGGCCGGATACCAGCACAGACGGATCGGCATCAGCCTCGGCGTCTCGCTGCGTCGCGAGCGCGTTCCAGCGCGCGTCTCGTTCGCGATCGGCATCAAGGCTCGAAATGACCTGATCCAGCAGGCGCGCACGATCCTGCGCCGACAGTTGCAGCAATTGCTGCGCAAGAACATCGACAGGGATCGTCATGGCCTTCTCCCGGAAACCGAGGGCGATAGCTTGCCACATCTGCAGCCATGCCAAATCAGACAACGCGAAAGATCGGCGCTACGCCACCACCACCGCATCCAACACCAGCCGCACCATCGCATCGAGGCCGTTCTGGCGTTGTTCGGGGGACCATTGGGCGTGGCTGCGGAGGTGGTCGGAGACGGCGCAGACCGCGAGGGCTTCGGCGCCGTATTGGGCGGCGAGGCCGTAGAGGCCGGCGGCTTCCATCTCGATGCCGAGGATGTTCATGGCCGCGAGCGTGTCGACGAGGTTCGGGTCCGGGCCGTAGAACAGGTCGCAGCTGAACACGTTGCCGATGGCCACGCGCTGGTCCTGGCGTTTCGCCGCCTCGGCGACCGCGGACAGCAGCGGGTAACTCGCGATCGCGGCGAAGTCCATGCCCTTGAAGCGGGCGCGGTTGACGCCGGAATCGGTGCTCGCGCCTTGCGCCAGCACGATGTCGCCGAGTTGCAGGTCGGCCGCGATGCCGCCGCAGGTGCCGATGCGGATCAAGCGCTTCACGCCGTACTCGCGCACCAGTTCGGTGCCGTAGATCGAAGCCGAGGGGATGCCCATGCCGGTGCCCATCACCGACACGCGGCGTCCGCGCCAGGTGCCGGTGTAGCCGCCCATGGCGCGTACGCGCGTCACCTCGACCGCATCGTCGAGCAAGGTGGTGGCAATGTGCGCCGCGCGCAGCGGATCGCCCGGCAGCAAGACGGTCTCGGCGAAATCGCCCGGCGTCGCGGAAATGTGCGGGGTGCCCATGGTGTCCTCAGTCGTTGTCGATGCGCGCGAGCGCGCGCCCGTGCGCGAGCGGCGCCAATCCGAAGTGTTGTGCCAGCGTCTGCCCGAGATCGGCGAAGCCGTCGCGCAGACCGGCGCTGCCCGGCCACAGGTCGATGCCGAGCGCGAGCAGGGGCACGCATTCGCGGGTGTGGTCGCTGCCCGGCCAGGTCGGATCGTTGCCATGGTCGGCGCTGAACAGCATCAGGTCGCCGAGGCCGCGCTCGGCCAGCAGTTCCGGCAGGCGCGCGTCGAAGCGTTCGAGCGCCGCGGCATAACCGGCGACGTCGCGGCGATGCCCGTACTCGGAATCGAAATCGACCAGGTTCACGAAGACGAGGCTGTCGTCCGGCGCCTCGCGGAAAGTGCGGATCGTCGTGTCGATCAGCGCATCGAGGCCGCTGGCGGGGATCGACCGGCTGATGCCCTGCCCCGCGAAGATGTCCGAGACCTTGCCGATGGCGATGACCTGCTTGCCGGCGGCGACGAGTGCATCGAGCAGGGTCGGCGCGACCGGCGGCACGGCATAGTCGTGACGATGCCCGGTGCGCTTGAAGCTCGACGCATCCTCGCCGACGAAAGGCCGCGCGATGACGCGGGCGATGCGGTAATCGTCGACCAGTTCGCGCGCGATCGCGCAGACGCGGTACAGCCGCTCCAGCCCGAAGCAATGCTCGTGCGCGGCGATCTGGAACACCGAGTCGGCCGAGGTGTAGACGATCGGCTTTCCGGTCGCGATGTGTTCGGCGCCCAGGCGCTGGAGGATCTCGGTGCCCGAAGCGCGGCAATTGCCGAGCACGCCCGGCAAGCCGGCGCGTTCGATCAAGGCGTCGAGCAGCGCCGGCGGGAAGCTGTGTTCGTGCGCGGTGAAATAACCCCAGTCGAACTGCACCGGCACGCCGCACATTTCCCAGTGCCCGCTGGTCGTGTCCTTGCCGGTGGAACGCTCGCGCATCGCCGCCCAGGTCGCCGCAGGATCGGGGCGTTCGTGCGCCGCGGGTTCGCGCCCGTGGGCGAGCGCATGGGCCGCATGCAGGCCGAGCGCGCGCAGGTTCGGCAGCGCCGGCGCGCAGTGCTGAAGGATATGACCGAAGGTATCGGCGCCGGCATCGCCGAAGCGCTCGGCGTCGGGCGCCGCACCGACGCCCAGCGAATCGAGCACGACCAGCAGGGCGCGCGCCATCAATCGCTCTCCACGTCGATGTGTGCCTGCACCAGCGGGACCGCCGGTACCGGCTCGCCGATCTCGAAGGCCGCCAAGGCCCGCGCCCGCGCCCATTCGATCTGTTCGGCATCACGCAGGCACAGGCGCAGCAGCGGCTCCCCGGCCTGCACGCCCTCGCCCACCGCACGCACCCGGTCGAGCCCGACCGCAACGTCGATGCAATCGTCCGGATGGCGGCGACCGCCGCCGAGATCGACGACGAGTTCGCCGAGGCGGCGCGCGTCGATGGCGCGGATCGCGCCGTCGTCCTCGGCCAGCACGTCGACCTGGATCGGCGCGCTCGGCAGGTCGCGCTCGAAGGCGAGCGCCAGATCGGACGGGCCGCCCAGGGCCGCGACCATGCGCGCGAAATGTTCGATTGCGGCGCCGCTGTCGCGCGCATGCGTCAGACGGGTGCGTGCATCGTGCGGCGTGTGCGAGAGCCCGGCCCGGCACATCACTTCGGCGCCGAGTGCCAGACAGGCCGCATGCAGGCGCGGCGAGGCGGTGCCGCCGCCGAGGTAGGCGAGCACGGCGCGCAGTTCGGTCGCGTTGCCGACCGCGGGCACCAGCGGTTCGCCCATGTCGGTGATCAGGGCCGAACACGGCAGGCCGGCGTCGTTCGCGACCTTGACCAGCGAGTGCGCCAGGCGCTCGGCGTCGTCGCGCTCGGGGAAGAAGGCGCCGCTGCCGCATTTCACGTCCAACACCAGCGCATCGAGTTCGATCGCGAGTTTCTTGGACAGGATCGAGGCCACGATCAGCGGCATCGCGTCGACGGTCGCGGTCACGTCGCGCACCGCATACAGGCGGCGATCGGCCGGCGCCAGTCCGCGTCCGGCGCCGACGATGGCGCAACTGGCCTCGCGCAGGGCGCGGCGCAGCGCGTCGAGGTCGGCATCGACGCGATAGCCGGGAATCGCGCTGAGCTTGTCCAGTGTGCCGCCGGTATGGCCGAGACCGCGTCCGCTCAGCATCGGCACCGCCGCACCGCAGGCCGCCAGCATGGGCGCCAGCGCCAGACTGACCGGATCGCCGACGCCACCGGTGGAATGCTTGTCGAGCAGCGGCCGGTCGTCGATGTCGAGCATGGCGCGGGTCAGGCGCTCGCCGCTGTCGCGCATCGCCAGGGTCAACCGCACCGTGTCGGTGGCGGACAAGCCGCGGCAGCGTACGGCCATCGCGAATGCCGCCATCTGGCCCTCGCTGGTGCGGCCATCGGCCATGCCCTGCACGAACTCGAGCAAGGCCGCCGGATCGGGCGCGCGACCGTCGCGCACGTCGGCGATCACCGATTGCGGCGTGTAGGCCATGTCAGTACCCCGCGCCGACCGCGGCGCTCGTGCCAGACAAGACCGCCAGGATGTCGTCGAGCAGGCCGCTGGCGCCGATCCGGAAACGCGCCGGCGTCGCCCAATGCGCACCCATCATCGCGTCGACCAGATCGAAGTAGACCGCGGCATCGGCGACCCGGCGCACGCCGCCCGCGACCTTCAGGCCACAGGGCGATTTCGCGGCGAGGATCGCCTGCAGCAGGATGCGCGCCGCGTCCGGGGTCGCGTTCACCGGCACCTTGCCGGTCGAGGTCTTCAGGAAATCGGCGCCATGCGCCAGCGCGATGTCGGCCGCGCGGCGGATCAAGGCCGCGTCCTTCAGTTCGCCGGTCTCGAGGATGACTTTCAGCAAGGCACCGGCGGGCAGCGCCGCCTTGCAGTCCGACACCACGCGCGCACCCACGGCGGCATCGCCGGCGATCAGCGCCCGCCACGGAAAGACCACGTCGATCTCGTTGGCGCCCGCGGCGATCGCACGCCGTGTCTCGCGTTCGGCACGCGCCGGATCGCTGGACCCATCCGGGAAGTTCACTACGGTCGCGACACGCACCGGAGCGCCGGCGTCCATCAACGCGCGCCGCGCCGTGCTTACGTGCTCAGGATAGACGCAGACGGCCGCGGCCGCCCCGTAGGACGTGCACGCGCGCGCGCACAAGGCGATGATGTCGTCCGGCGTATCGCCGTCGTTGAGACTGGTCAGATCCAGCGCGGCCAGCGCGCGCAATGCGGTTCGGGCGGTCGTGTCCATGGCGAGACGATAGTCCGGTTCGCCGCCGGGACGTTGACGCGGATCAATGGCCCAACAAAAAACGCGCCGAAGCGCGTTTTTTGCATGGCTTGCGATGTCGCGCCGATCAGCCGGCGGCGGCTTCGTCTTCGAGCACGGCCTTGATCGACAGGCGGATACGGCCCTGCTTGTCGACTTCGAGCACCTTGACCTTGACGAGGTCGCCTTCCTTGAGCTTGTCCGAGACCTTCTCGACGCGCTCGTTCGAGATCTGCGAGACGTGCACGAGGCCGTCCTTGCCCGGGGCGATGGTGACGAACGCACCGAAGTCCATCAGCTTGGCGACCTTGCCTTCGTAGATGCGGCCCGGTTCGACGTCGGACGTGATCGATTCGATGCGCGCCTTCGCGGCCTGGGCGGCGGCGGCGTTGACCGAGGCGATGACGATCGTGCCGTCGTCCTGGATGTCGATCTGGGTACCGGTTTCCTTG
>CALMWD010000215.1 GCA_937873105.1 uncultured Rhodanobacteraceae bacterium | reverse complement strand
GCATGATCCTTCGGCACCACCACCGCCGTGACCCTGGCCGCGAGCGCGCTGCGCAGGCAGGCGCCGAAATTGTGCGGGTCGGTGATCTCGTCGAGGACCAGGAACAGGGCTTCGCTGCCGGCCGCCTCGATCAAGGCTGGCAAGTCCTTCTCGGACTTCGCCGCCGGCGCGTTGTAGAACGCGACCACGCCCTGGTGGCGTTCGCCGCCGCCGAGCTTGTCGAGCTGGGCCATGTCGCGCGCATGCACCTTGATGCCGAACTCGCGCGCTTCGTCGACCAGGCGCTTCAGCCGCGGATTCCTGGCCGCGTCCGCGACCATGATCTCGACCACGTTGCCGGCGTCGTGCTTCATCGCGGCTTCGACGGCATGGATGCCGGCGAGGATGTCCTTGCTCATCGTTTCTTCTTCCCTTGTTCCTTGCTGGCCGCCGGCGGCACCAGGCGCAGGTCGACCTTGCGTTCTTCCATGCTGGCGCGAAGGACCTGCACGCGCAGGCGGTCGCCGAGGCGGAAGCGCAGGCCCTGGCGGGCTCCGACCATTTCGCGGCGGCCGGCATCGAAGTGGTAGTAGTCGTTCGGCAGCTGGGTGACGTGGATCAGGCCGGTGACGCCGGTGTCGGCGATCGCGACGAACAGGCCGAACGAGGTGACGCCGCTGATGATGCCCTCGAACTCGGAGCCGACGTGCTTGCTCATCCAGGCGCACTGGTAGCGTTCGTTGACCTCGCGCGAGGCTTCATCGGCACGACGCTCGCGCTGCGAGCAGTGCTGGGCGCGCGACAGCATCTCGGCCGGGCCGGCCTCGTAGTTCGCGGCCTTGCCGCCGTTGATCACGTGGCGGATGGCGCGATGCACCAGCAGGTCCGGATAACGCCGGATCGGCGAGGTGAAGTGGGCATAGGCTTCGAGCGCGAGGCCGAAATGGCCCTGGTTGTCCGGGTGGTAGACGGCGAGGCTCTGCGAGCGCAGCAAGACCGACTCCAGCAGCAGCGCGTCCGGGCGCTTGCGGATCTTGCGCAGCAGGGCCGAATAGTCGGCCGGCGTGACGTCCGCGTGCGCGGGCAGGCGCAGGCCGAACTCGGCCAGGAAGCTCTGCAGTTCCTCGAACTTCTCCTCGGGCGGACGGGCATGCACGCGGTAGGGTGCCGGCACCTTGGCCTTGCCGAGGAACTTCGCGGCCTGCACGTTCGCCGCGATCATGCATTCCTCGATCAGCTTGTGCGCGTCGTTGCGGGCCTGAGGCTGCATCGCCAGCACTTCGCCGGCGGCGCCGAGCGAGAACTTCACTTCCTGCGATTCGAACTCGATGGCGCCGCGCTCGGAGCGACGCTTCACGAAGGCCTTGTACAAGGCATGCAGGTTCTCGAGATGCGGCAACAGGTCGCCCATGGCCGCGCGTTCGTCGGGATCGCGTTCGCCGATGGCGCGCCAGACGCGGGTGTAGGTCAGGCGCGCGTGCGAACGCATGACCGCCGGATAGAAGGTCGACTTGGACACCTCGCCGTCCTTGCCGACGAGCATGTCGCAGACCATGCACAGGCGTTCGACGTTCGGGTTCAGCGAGCAGATGCCGTTCGACAGCGTCTCCGGCAGCATCGGCACGACGAATCCGGGGAAATACACCGAGGTCGCGCGATCGAAGGCCTCGCGGTCCAGCGCCGATCCGACCGGCACGTAGTGCGAGACGTCGGCGATCGCGACCACGAGGCGCCAGCCGCCGCCGCGCCGCGGCTCGCAGTAGACGGCATCGTCGAAGTCGCGGGCGTCTTCGCCGTCGATCGTGACCAGTGGCAGGGCGCGCAGGTCCTCGCGCGATTCGCGTTCGCGCCTGGTCACTTCCGGCTCGACGCGTTCGGCCTCGCGCGTCGCCTCGACCGGCCACTCGTGCGGCAGGCCGTGCGATTCGATGGCGACGCGCACGATCAGCGAAGCGGTGAGCTTCTCGCCGAGCACGGCGACGACGCGGCCGATCGGCGGGCGTTCCTTGGTCGGCGGCTCGGTGATTTCGGCGACCACGATCTGCCCGGCCGCGGCGCCGCCGCGCTGGTCCGGCGGAATCAGCAGGTCCTGGTTCAGGCGCCGGTCGTCGGGGATGACGATGCCGAGGCCGCGACGCTCGTCGAAGCGGCCGACCAGGCGCGGGCGACGGCGCTCCAGCACTTCCGCGATCGCGGCCTCGCGCCGGCCGCGGCGGTCGATGTTGGTGACGTTCACCAGCACGCGGTCGCCATGCATCACCGCGCGCATCTCGTTCGGCGGAATGAACAGGTCGTCGCTGCCGTCGTCCGGCTTCAGGAAGCCGAAGCCATCCGGATTCGCGATCACCGAACCGGCGATCAGGTCGAGCTTCTCGGCGACGCCGTAGCCGCCGCGACGGTTCACCAGCAACTGGCCGTCGCGCACCATCGCCGTCAATCGGCGCGTCAGTGCGTCCAGGCGTTCCTCGTCGCGATAGCCGAGCTTGGCGGCGATGCGCTCGACCGTCATCAGTTCCGCGGATTCGCTCAGGAATTTCGCGATGCCCTCGCGCGACAGGATCGGGTTCTCGTAGCGCATCGCCTCGCGTTCGGCCTGCGGGTCGGCGTAGCGGCCATGGCGCTTCGCGGCCTGGGGACCGCTCCCGCCGGACGACGGGCCGCCGCCACGACGCTTTCCTGCGGGCGCGGCGTCGACTGCGCCCTTGCGGCCGCGCGGTTCGTGTTCCGCCCGGGCCGGTCCCGCGAGCAGAACATCGGGCAACCAAGGCGCTGCCTTCCTGGGCTTGCCGGCCGGCTTCTGCGCCGATCCGACGCGCTTGCCCGGGCCGCGCCCGCGGCGTTCGCCGCCGGATCCGGCACCGGAAGGGTTCTTGCTGCCGCCACGATTCTTCACGCTCTGCTCCTGCTGATGCCCGCATGGTAAGGCGAATGAACGGATCGCGCCGAACGCGTTGACAAAAGCGCGGACCGCACCTAGAGGGCGCGCCCCTGCACGGCTCTGCCGGCAGGGACACCTGCCCAGGTGGCGGAATTGGTAGACGCACTAGTTTCAGGTACTAGCGGGGCGACCCGTGGAGGTTCGAGTCCTCTCTTGGGCACCAACATAGCGTTCCGGAATGTCCCGACGAATCCCGGAATCTTCAAGAAACCCGCCAATTCGGCGGGTTTTTTCGTTTCAGGCCAGTGCGACCAGTCCCATTGCATCCCGCCCTTCTCGGGGGCACTCTTGGGGGCACATGCTCCCTTGGGGGCATCTTGGGACCGATGGAATGGGCAAGAGCACGGACAAGCTGACAGCGGTCGCGCTGAAGAATCCGAAGCCGGGGCGGCACTGGGATGGGCTCGGGCTCTATCTCGAAGTCACACCGCAGGGCGGCCGCTACTGGCGCATGAAATACCGCCACGCCGGCAAGGAAAAACGCATCGCCCTGGGCGTGTTCCCAGAGGTATCAATTGCCGAAGCGCGCAAGCGCCGCGACGACGCGCGCTCGAAGCTACGAGACGACATCGACCCAAGCGCACAGCGGCGAACTGAACGGGATGCCGAGAAGCGCGCCGCGCGTGGCACCTTCGGCGCCGTGTGCGCCGACTGGCTGGCTTTCAAGGGCAAGGGCTGGTCGACCGAGAGCCAGCGCAAGGCCGACTACGTCACGCGCACCTACCTGCTGCCGAAGCTCAAGAATCGGCGCATCGACACCCTGACCAGCAAGGAGGCGTCGGATGTGCTGCGGGGAATCGCCGACCACGCCCCCGACATCGCGCGCAAAGCCCGCCAGTACCTGCAAGGCATCGTGCGGTTCGCGATGCGCGAAGGATTGCGCGACGAGGGCCGCCTGCTGATTCTCGACGGTGTACTGCCGAAAGCGGACAAGGGGCATATTCCCGCTTCGACCCTGCCCGAGGAGATCGCCGAAGTCCTGCGCGCGGTGCGCGCCTACCCGACCGAAGTCACGCGCGCGGCGCTGTTGATGTGCGCCTACACCGCGCAACGCCCTGGCGTCGTCGCATCGATGCGCTGGGACGAAATCGTCATCGATAGCGCCGAATGGCGCATTCCGGGCGCGAAGATGAAGATGAAGCATGCGCACATCGTCCCGTTGCCGAAGCAGGCGCTGGCGCAGCTGGCAGCCATGAAAGCCTACACCGCAGGCCGCGAACATGTTTTTCCACCCCTCGCCCGCCAGAACTCGCCGCACCTGCATCGCGACGCACTGAGCAACGCGCTGCGCCGCATGGGCTTCGCCGGAAAGCACGCCACCCATGGCTTCCGCGGCATGTTGCGCACTGCCGGTCGCGAACGCCTGGGGATCGACTCGGACGTGCTTGAAGCACAACTCGCGCACGCCAAGAAGAGTGACGTGCAACGCGCTTACGACCGCACGGCCTTTGGCGACGAGCGCCGCAAGGCGATGCAACGTTGGGCCGACTATCTCGACGCACTCGCCACTGGCAAGGACGCGAATCATCGAGCATTCGCTGCAATTTGACCGCTCACGCAGCGGAACTTGCCCCAAGATACTGATCAGCGGAATCCACCCTGCTTCGGCTTGCACAGTTCGTAGACGTGGTCGTCAATTTTTCTACGCTCGTCAAACGACAGATCCATGTTGCGATCACGCTGGGCTTGGGCATCGCGCTTGGCCTCTTCGCAGGCGGTATCGCGACCGATGATGTCCGCTTGGTCCTGTACGCGCTGAGATGGTCGAACCGTAGTAGGTGCAGGCGTCAGATTCAGCACCTGACCGGTGCGTGGATCCAGCGCCTGATTGTTGTTCAGCATCACGGCGCCGGGCACTCCTGTGACCTGATCACGTTGCCAGTTGCGCACCTGAGGATCCCCGTAAACACGGGAAGTGCCGCACCCCTCAGATCTGGCTCGATAGTAAATCTTTCCATTGGCAGCGGTACATCTCAGCCCAGTGTCCTCCGGATCTTGATCCGCTACAGGAACCGAACGAGGTGCCGACTGAGGCACGCTGGTTGCGGGCGCTGCATCGGACGGGTTGGAACCACTCCCTTGAAGCAGTTGCACCGCCTCTTCCGGCGTCATTCCCGCTCGATAAGCCGCACCTTTGAAACGCTCCTCATCGGTCAAGGTCGGCGATCGCTGGAACGTGACTGCATCAGCCGAAGGCGACTTTCCTGGGCAGGACGACTGCTGAAAGGTCACCTTTCCTGATTCGTCCACGCACTTGAAGACTTTCTGAGCCCAGGCAGCGGGAGCAGCGAGCGCAATTCCCAGAATCACC
>CALMWD010000214.1 GCA_937873105.1 uncultured Rhodanobacteraceae bacterium | reverse complement strand
TCGACGACGACATCCCCTTCTGATTGCAGTGGTTGCAGCCGGCGCGCGCCTTGCCCCATGAGGGCGAGGGGCGGCCACGCTGCCACGCATTGAAAGCGGGAGAGCCGACCCCAGATCGGCAAGGGAAGGAGGAAACATGAAGGAACTCGTCAGTTACGCGGACGGCGTGCATGCGGTGGATTCAGGCTATGGCCGCCCGCAGCTCGCCGCCATCCACATCGTCGTGCACGACGGCCGCGCGGCCATCGTCGATACCGGCAGCAATGCATCGGTGCCGCAGGTGCTCGGTGCGCTCGCCGCGCTGGGTATTGCGCCCGAAGCGGTGGACTGGGTGATGCTCACCCACATCCACCTCGATCACGCCGGCGGCGCGGGCAGCCTGATGTGCGCATTCCCGCACGCCCGTCTGCTGGTGCATCCGCGGGGCGTGCGCCACATGATCGACCCGAGCAAGCTCTGGGAGGCGACGTGCGCGGTCTATGGCGCCGATCGCGCCTACGACCTCTACGGCCACCTCGTTCCCGTTCCCGCCGAGCGCATCGTGCCGGCAACCGACGGCCTCGAGATCCACCTCGGTAGCCGACTGTTCCGCGTGTTCGACACGCCGGGCCACGCGCGCCATCACATCTGCATCTGGGATGCAGTCGCGCACGCCTTCTTCACCGGCGACACCTTCGGCCTGTCCTATCGCGAACTCGATGTCGACGGCCGGCCCTTCATCATGCCGACGACCACGCCGACGCAATTCGACCCGCAGGCCATGCATGACTCGATCGACCGCATGCTGGCGATGCAGCCGCAGGCGATGTACCTGACCCACTACAGCCGCGTGACCGACGTCGAGCGCCTCGGCGCCGACCTGCACCGGCTGATCGACACCATGGTGGCGGTCGCCTCGGCCGCGCGCGGCACCGGCGTGCCGCGCCACGTCGAGATCCTCGCCGGCCTGGAGCAGATCGTGCGCGAGGAAGCCGCCCGCCAGAACTGGGCGCTCAGCGAGGACGAGACCCTCGAGCTGCTGGGCATGGATCTCGAGCTCAATGCCCAGGGGCTCGGCGTCTGGCTGGACAGCCGGCGCGTGGCCGAGGCGGAGACGGCCTGAAGCGTGCAGCCCATCCAGACCGAGGTCGATCCCGCGCGCCGCTTCGGCGGCATCGACCGGCTCTACGGAGCCGGCTCGATCGACGCCCTGCATGCGGCCCACGCCTGCGTCATCGGCGTCGGTGGCGTGGGTTCGTGGGCGGTCGAGGCGCTGGCGCGCAGTGGCGTCGGTCGCCTCACGCTGATCGACCTCGATCACGTGGCCGAGTCGAACATCAACCGCCAGGCGCACGCGCTCGATGCCACCCTCGGCATGGCCAAGGTCGAGGCCATGGCGGCACGGATCGCCGGCATCCATCCCGCCTGCCGGGTCGAGCTGATCGAGGACTTCGTCACGCCCGAGAACGCGGGCGCGCTGCTGCACGGTTTCGATGTGGTGATCGACGCCATCGACAATGTGCGCGCCAAGGTGGCGATCGCCGCAATCTGCCGTCAGCGGCGCATCCCGCTGGTGATGGCGGGTGGGGCAGGCGGCAAGTCGGACCCGGCGCGCATCTGCGCCGACGACCTCGCGCGTACGCTGCAGGACCCGCTGCTGTCGAAGGTGCGGGCGCGGCTGCGCAAGGAACACGGCTTCACCCGCGACCCGAAGAAGAAGTTCGGCATCGAGGCGGTGTTCTCCACTGAACCCCTGCGCTATCCGGCGGTCCAGGCTTGCGACGTCGAAAGTCACGCCGACACCACGCATGCCGCGCCCCAGGGGCTGGCGTGTGCCGGATACGGCTCGAGCATGGCGGTCACCGCCAGCGTCGGGCTGTTCTGCGCCGCGCGCGCGCTCGAACACCTGTTGCGCGCCGGCGCCCGTCGTCTCGAACATGCCAACGCCCCTGCCACGGAGATCGCTTCATGACTGCAATGCACCAACCCGATTCCGCCATCGTCCTGTTCGGACATGGCGCCCGCGACCCCGAATGGGCCGGCCCGATGCGCCGCATTCGCGACACCGTGCTGGCGCGCGCCGATGCGCCGAAGGTGGAGCTCGCCTTTCTAGAATTCATGAGACCGACGCTGACAGAAGCGATCGCGGCGCTCGCCCGGGACGGCGTGCGCAAGGTGGCGGTCGTTCCCGTCTTCCTCGCCCAGGGCGGTCACCTGAAGCGCGACCTGCCGGTGCTGCTCGATGAGGCGCGCGCTGCCCACCCCGGCTGCGAGATCACGCTTGCGACCGCGGCCGGCGAAGCCGATCCGGTCGTGCGCGCGATGGCGGACTACGCCGCCAGTTGTCTGGGCTGATCACCCTCCCGGGCTTCGGTCCGGCGCTTGATCGTGAGCCAGCCCGCTCAGACGGCCCATTCTTTGCCGTGTGAGCGGGCTGGCCCGCGATTGAACCCTCGCATCCCGCGCCTGGTGCGCGCTGCTTGACCGGGCTTTGTATAAGAATATACTTATACGCATGAAGCCCATCATGCTCCCCGTCCTTGCGCGTTCGTTCCTTGCCCGCGTGTCCTTCGAGCGTGCGCCTGGCCTGCTGTTGGCGGTCGCCCTCGTCAGCTTATGCCTGCCCGCTCACGCCGAGGTGCCCACGGTTCGCATCGAGTCGCGGGCGCTGGTGCCTGTGGTCGCTGCCGAGGCGACGGTCGAGGCGGTCCGCCAGTCGACGCTGGCTGCGCAGATGCCGGGTCGCATCCTGAGCCTTGCTGTCGATGCGGGCGACCGGATCAGCAAGGGGCAGGTGCTGGTCCGCATCGATCCCGCCGAGGCGGCGGCTGCGGTGGCGGCGGCTGAAGCCGGCATCGCCCAGGCGCAGACGGCGCTCGCGAATGCGCGCACGGAATACGCGCGTGCGCGCAGCCTGGTGGAGCGCAAGTTCCTCAGCCAGTCCGCCCTCGACGGCGCACGCACCCACTTCGAGGCCGCCGAGGCGCAGTTGCGCGCGGCCCGCGCCCAGCGCGAACAGGTTGTCACGGTGAGGG
>CALMWD010000213.1 GCA_937873105.1 uncultured Rhodanobacteraceae bacterium | reverse complement strand
GCCGCTCGGCGTGCGCCGCGACGTGGTCCTGCGCCTGCACCCGGGCGATGCGCGCGGCCTGCGCGTCGACGTGCACGACGGCCACCCGCCGACGTTCACGGTCGACGGCCTGCCGCGTCGGCTCGACCTGAAGCCCGCGGCCCGCACCGTCCTCTCCTATCACGTCACCGCGCACGAACGCGGCCGCTACGACTTCGCCGCGGTGCAGCTGCGCCTGCATGCGCCGCTGCGGCTGTGGACGCAGCTCCGGCAGGTCGCCGCCGCGGCCTCGGTCAAGGTCTATCCGGATTTCGCGCCATTGAAGCGCCTCGCGCTGTTCGGCGCGGACCAGGCCAGCCAGGTGCTGGGCGCGCACCTGCGGCGCCGGCGCGGCGACGGCACCGAATTCCACCAGCTGCGCGAATATCGCGAGGGCGACAGCCTGCGCCAGATCGACTGGAAGGCGAGCCAGCGTGCGCGCAAGCTGATCTCGCGCGACTATCGCGAGGAGCGCAACCAGCAGGTCATGCTGCTGCTCGATACCGGCCGCCGCATGCTTGCACGCGACGATGTCCACTCGCACTTCGACCACGTGCTCAACGCCAGCCTGCTGCTGGCCTGGATCGCGCTGCGCCAGGGCGATGCGGTGGGCCTGCTCGCGCACGGCGGCGAATCGCGCTTCGTCAAGCCGGCGCGCGGCGTCGGCGCGCTCGATCCGATGCTCGGCGCCGTCTACGACCTGCAACCGCAGCCGGTCGCGACCGACTACCTGGCCGCCGCCACCGAACTCGGTCTGCGCCAGCCGCGGCGCTCGCTGGTGGTGATGATCACCAACGTCCGCGACGAGGACGTCGAGGACCTGCTCGGCGCGGTGCGGCAACTGCGCCGCCGCCACGTCGTGATCGTCGCCAGCCTGCGCGAGAAGGCGCTGGACGCGGCGCGCCAGCTCGAACCCAAGCATTTCGACGACGCCCTGCTGGTCGGCGCCACCGCGCTCTACCTGGAAGACCGCCGCCGCGCCCACGAGGCGCTGCGCGCGCACGGCGCCAGCGTGCTCGACGTCGACAGCGACACGCTACCCGCGGCCCTCGTCGAACGATATCTTGCGATCAAGCGTGAAGGCATCCTCTGAACCCATGGCCAGCAGCAACCCGATCCGACTCGTCGATTACCGTCCCCCGGCCTGGCGCGTGCGCGACGTCGCGCTGCGCTTCGAACTCGACTTCGCCGAGACGCGCGTGGCCGCGACCCTGCAGCTCGAACGCCATCCCGATCGCGACGATGGCGAGCCCCTGCGCCTGCACGGCGAGGACCTGCAGCTGCGCCGATTGCGCCTGGACGGACGCGAACTGCAGGCGCACGAATACGCCGTCGATGCCGAGACGCTGACGATTCCCGGCGCGCCCTCGCCCTGCGTGATCGAGACCGAGGTCCTGATCCGCCCCGAGCAGAACACCCGCCTCGAAGGCCTGTACCGCTCCGGCAGCTTCCTGACCACGCAATGCGAGGCCGAGGGCTTCCGCCGCATCACCTGGTTCATCGACCGCCCCGACGTGATGGCGACCTACCGCGTGCGCCTCGAAGCCGATCGCGAACGCTTCCCGGTGCTGCTCGCGAACGGCAACCCGGGCGAGCACGGGCGCCTGCCCGGCGGCCGCCATTACGCCGAGTGGGTCGACCCGTGGCCGAAGCCGAGCTACCTGTTCGCGATCGTGGCCGGGCGCCTCGAGTTCATCGAAGACCATTTCCGCACCATGGAAGGCCGCGACGTGCGCCTGCGCATCTATGCCGAGCCGCAGGCGATCGGCCGTTGCGCCCACGCCATGGACAGCCTGAAGCGGGCGATGATCTGGGACGAACAGGAGTTCGGTCGCGCCTACGACCTCGACGTGTTCAACATCGTCGCGACCTACGACTTCAACATGGGCGCGATGGAGAACAAGGGCCTCAACATCTTCAACGCCAAGGCCATCGTCGCCGATCCGGAGACCGCGACCGACGCCGACCTCGACTACGTCGAGGCCGTGGTCGCGCACGAGTACTTCCACAACTGGACCGGCAACCGCGTCACCTGCCGCGACTGGTTCCAGCTGTCGCTGAAGGAAGGCCTGACCGTGTTCCGCGACCAGGAATTCTCGGCCGACCAGGGCTCGCGCGCGGTCAAGCGCATCGACGACGTGCGCCAGCTGCGCACGACGCAGTTCCCGGAGGACGCCGGTCCGTTCGCGCATCCGGTGCGGCCGGCGGCGTACAGCGAGATCAACAACTTCTACACGTCCACCGTCTACGACAAGGGCGCGGAGGTGGTGCGCCTGTACCGCACCCTGCTCGGCAAGGACGGCTTCCGCCGCGGCATGGACCTGTACTTCGAACGCCACGACGGCCAGGCCGTGACCTGCGACGACTTCCTGCGCGCGATGGCCGATGCCAACGGCGCCCAACTCGACGCGATGGCCGGCTGGTACGCACAGGCCGGCACGCCGGTGCTGCGCGCCGAACTGGCGCATGATCCGGCCATGCGCCGTGCCGTGTTGCGGCTGTCGCAGCACACCGCGCCGACGCCCGGCCAGCCCGCCAAGCAGCCGTTGCCGATCCCGGTGCGCACGATGCTGTACGCCCCCGACGGCCGGCCCTATCCGCTGCGCATCGCCGGCAGCAGCGCGGCGGTCGCGGAGCAATGCCTGCTGGTCCTCGTCGGCACGAGCTCGGAGTACGTGTTCGAAGACATCCCGGAACGCCCGGTGGCGTCGCTGCTGCAGGACTTCTCGGCGCCGGTGCGCCTGGAGTTCGCGGCCAGCGACGAGGAACTGGCGTTCCGCATCGCCCACGAGCGCGACGAATTCAACCGCTTCGATGCCGCGCAGACGCTCGGCGAGCGCATCCTGCTCGTCGCCTATCGGCAGGGCGCGCTCGACGCCTCGTCCTCGCTGCAGGTGCTGCTCGACGCGCTGGCCCGACTGCTTGCCGACGCGTCCGCCGATCCGGCCCTGATCGCGGAATGCCTGGAACCGCCGGACGAGATCGCGCTCGGCGAACGCATCGAGGCGCTCGACCCGACGCGCCTGCACGCGGTGCGCGAACAGTTGCGTGCCGCGATCGGGCGATTCCTGGCGCCGATCCTGGTCGAACGCCGCGACGCGCTGGCCGAGGCCGCGCACGGCGGCTACCGCGCCGGGCCGGTGGCGGCACGGCGCCTTCGCCAGCGTGCCCTGCACCTGCTGATGGCCGCCGACGCGAGCGCGCATGCCGCGCTGGCGCAACGCCAGTACGCGGAATCGGCATCGATGGGCGAACGCCTGTCGGCCCTGGCGGCGCTGATGCATCACGCGGTGCCGGGCGCGCAGGCCCTGGCCGAAGCCTTCCACCGCCGCCACGCCGACGACCAGCTGCTGATCGACAAGTGGCTGTCGCTGCAGGCCACGAATCCGCAGCCGGGCACGCTGGAACGGGTGCATGCCCTGCTCGAGCACCCGGCCTTCAGTCTGCGCAACCCGAACAAGGTGCGCGCCCTGCTCGGCGCCTTCGCGCGCCAGAACCGCGCGCGCTTCCACGAAGCCAGCGGCGCAGGTTATCGCCTGCTCGGTTCCCAGCTCGCGGTGCTCGATGCGATCAATCCGCAGATCGCCGCGCGCCTGGCCGCCGTGTTCAACGGCTGGCGCCGCCTCGAACCGAACCGCGCGGCGATGATGCGCGCCGAACTGGAGCGGCTCGCCGCCCTGCCCGGCCTGTCGCGCGATACCAGCGAGATCGTGTCGCGGGCGTTGACCGGATAGCGCGCATATACTGCGCGGCATGACTGTCGACCACGCGCTGCCACGGTGATTGCCGACCTGCGTTTCCTCGTTCCCGGCGTCGCGCTGGTGCTGGCCGGGGCCTGGCTGCCGCCGTGGGCCGGCCTGCTCGCGGTGGTGCTGGCGCAACCGCTGCTCGCGGCCGGCGCGGCGCGCGCGCTCGGCTACGAACTCGACGACGACTTCCCCGGCCTGTGCCTGCGCCGCGGCCCGCTCGCGCTGCTCGGCCTGCTGGTCTATGCGCTGCTCGTGCTGCTGCTGGTCGGCTGGCCCTTGCGCGAAATCCTGGAAGCGCGCACGCCGCTGCTGGCGCTGTGGTTGTCCGGCGGTTTCCTGGTCGCCATCGGCAGCGCGCTGCGGCTGTGGCCGGCACCGGGCCTGGCGATGATCTGGGACGACGCCCACGACGACGGCCCGCTGCGCGCGCTCGACCGCGCCGGCGCCTTCGCCCTGCACCTGACCGGGCAGCAGGGCGACCGCCACTTCGGCGCCGGCGTGCTGGTGGCCTTGTGCTGGATCGCGCTGGTGCTGGGCGCGGTGCTCGTGTCCGGTGCGGTGCCGCTGCTGTCGCCGCACCAGCACCTGCCGGGCTGGCTGATTTACGCGCTGCTGCTGTCGCCGCTGGCGCATCTGTTCGCGACCTGGCGCACCGCCGCCCTGCTGATCGTGCCGGAAACGCTTGCGCCGACGCCCGTCGCGGACACGCCGCCGGCGCCGGTCTTCGTCGGCGCCCACGATGCGACCGCCGCCGATCCGGCGGTCGCCGAGACGCCGCCGGATCTCGGCCTGGCCCTGCTCAATGCCGCGGGCGCGGGGCGCATCGACGAGGCCCTGGGCCTGCTCGATGCCGGCGCCGACGCCAATGCCGCGCCCGGGCCGAACGATCGCGACCAGCGCAGCGCGCTCTGCATCGCCGCGACCCTGTCCGACCTGCGCCTGCTGCGCGCCCTGATCGCGCGCGGCGCCCAGCCCAATCTCGCCGTGCACGGCGTCACCGCGCTGCACGCGGCCACCCGCGACTCGCTGCATGGCCGCCCCGACGCGGTCATGACCCTGCTCGCGAACGGCGCACGCCCCGAATTGACCGACCACGACGGCAACACGCCGCTGCACCATGCCGCGCTCAGCGAAGACCCGACCATCAGCGCCATGCTGATCGATGCCGGCGCGCCGCTGGACACGGTCAACCGCGAAGGCCTGACCGCACTCGCCCTGGCCGCGCGCGCCGGCAACGAACCGGTGCTGCGCCTGCTGCTCGAGCGCGGCGCCCGGCCGGAAGTAGCGCGCGGCCTGCCGGCCCTGATCGCCGCGGCCAGCGGCCACGAGGACCGCGCCGCCATCGTCAAGCGCCTGCTCAAGGCCAAGGCCGAGGTCGGCGCCAGCGACAGGCTCGGCCGCAGCGCCCTGCACGCCGCCGCCCTGCACGGCCACGGCGATTGCGCCGACGTGCTGGTCGCGGCCGGCGCCCAGGTCAATGCCCGCGACAGCCACGGCGTGACGCCGCTGATGGAAGCGGCGCGTGCCGGCGCCAACCGGGTGTTGTCGCGGCTCGTCTTCCGCAAGCCCGATCCCGCCCCCACCGACGCCCAGGGCCGCAACGCCCTGCACCTGGCCTGCGCTTCGAAGCAGGCCAACCTGGAAACGGTGAAGGCCCTGCTCGCGCTCGGCATCGACCGCGAGGCGCGTACCCGCGACGGCCGCAGCGCGGTCGACATCGCGGCCGCCGGCGGGCGCTGGGACTTGGTCGCGGCGATCGATCCGTCGGCGCCGCGTCCGGCCACGCTGGCCGATGTCGACGAGCCGGACCTGCCGCCCGATCACGCCGAACGCGAGCGCCTGTTGCTCGATGCGCTGCAACAGGGCCACGCCCATGTCGCTGCGGAATTGCTGGCGCTGGAGCCGCCGCTGCCGACCGAGACGCTGCTGCGCGCCTTCCGCATCGCGCTCGAACGCGACGAGGTCGAGGTGCTGCACCTGTTGTTCGCCCAGGGCTTCGATCCGGTCGCGCCGCCGCTCGACGACAGCGAGGCCCTGCAGATGGCCGCGCGCCTGCGCCCGCCGCCGCCGCGCCGCCTGCGCGCCCTGCTCGACGCCGGCGCCTC
>CALMWD010000212.1 GCA_937873105.1 uncultured Rhodanobacteraceae bacterium | reverse complement strand
ATCCGATGATGCTCGAGATCCTGCGCAGCGAGGTCGCCACGCATCTGCAGGCGGTGCGCGCCTATCTCGATGAATGCCGCGCTCGCGGCGCCGGACAGCCGGTGTCCGAGTCCCTGCTGCGCGCGGTGCACACCATGCACGGTGCGATCGCGATGGTCGACCTGCCCGCGATCGGTCCTTTGCTGGCGCCGCTCGAAGGCTACTTCAAGCGTCTGCGCGGCGCCGGCGAAGCGCCGAGCCTGGCCGGCGTCGATGCGGTCGAAGCCACGGCCAACATCATCGAACAGGTCGTCGCGGGCGCCGACCAGCCGAGTTTCGTGGCGCCGGATACCGCGGCGCTGGCCGAGCAGCTCGTCCGCTTCCGCAATGGCTTGCCCGAGCCGGACAACGTGCTTGGCGTCTTCAATGTCAGCGTCGAAGACGAAGAACCGCTGGTCGAAGCGGACCTGATCGAGCCGGCCATCGAGCCGATCGAGGTCGCCGCCGCGAATCCTCCGGAAGAAGAAACCATCGAGCTTGCCGAGTCCGCGGGCGAAGATGCGTGGACCTGGGACGCATCGGCCGACACCGCAGCCACGCCCGAAACGACGCTTGCGGGCGAGGAGATCGTCGCTGCATTCGACGCGCCGCCGCCCGCCGAAGCACCGTCCGAGCCGGCCGTCGAGGAGATCACGCTCGACACCGAACCGGCGCTGGCCGACGAGGCGCCGGTGCTCGAGGTCGAGGACGCCGACCTGGCTTACCGCGACGACTTGCCGGAGCCGGAAGCGGTGGCCGCGATGACGGCGCCGGAACCGGTCCTCACCGAACCGTCGCCCGAATTCGCGGCACTGGAGGACTGGTCGATCGAGCAGGCCTTCGCCGAGGCTTCGGCCGAACCGGCCTCGATCGAACTGCAGGATGAGTTCGAGACGGAGACCGCAGCGGCCGTCGCCGAGCCTGCGCCAGCACCGGCTGCCTTCGAGGCGCCAACGGGGCCTGCGGCCGCGGTCGCGCACGAAGTCGTTTATGCGCCCGTGGCCGACGACCCCAATCCGGAGGGGGCGCTGGATCTCCCGGAGATGGATGAGGATCTGCTGGAGATCTTCGTGCAGGAGGGCGGAGACATCCTCGATGCCGCCGACACGATGATGGCGCGCCTGCGCGAGCAGCCGCACGAGCGCGAGATCGTCAGCGGGCTGCAGCGCGAGCTGCATACCCTGAAGGGCGGCGCGCGCATGGCCGGCCTGGCGCCGATCGGCGACCTGAGCCACGCCATGGAAGCCCTGTTGGAGCAGGTCTCGGAAGGCCATCGCGGCATGGACCGCGTCTCCGTCGAATCGCTGGAACGCGGCTTCGATCGCCTGCACCAGCTGGTGCAGCGCGTCGCCAAGCGGCAGGCGATCGGCATGCCGGTCAACGCCATCGCGCGCTTCGAGGCGCTGGTCGCGGGCGAGGCCATCCCCACCGTCGGTACCGTTGCCGAGGAGGCCCCCGTCGCCGAGTCGGCCACGCCGTCGCCGGCCGTCGCCGTCGAGACCGCAGCCGCAGCACCGGCGCCCGTCGCGCCGACGCGGCCGGTGCGCGAGATGGTCGAGGAAGTCGAGGAAGCCGGACGCATCGCGCAGGAAATGATCCGCGTGCGTTCGGACCTGCTCGACAACCTCGTCAACTACGCTGGCGAAGTGTCGATCTACCGCTCGCGTCTCGAGCAGCAGATGGGCACGTTCCGCTTCAACCTGCAGGAACTCGACCAGACGGTGACGCGTTTGCGCGAACAGTTGCGCAAGCTCGAAATCGAAACCGAAGCGCAGATCATCGCGCGCTACCAGCGCGAGCACGAGTCGTCGGACGCCGAGTTCGATCCGCTCGAACTCGACCGCTTCTCGACCTTGCAGCAGCTTTCGCGCGCGCTGGCCGAATCGGTGTCCGACTTGGCCGCGTTGCAGAGCGCCCTGGACGACCTGACCCGCCAGGCCGAAACCCTGCTGCTGCAGCAGTCGCGCGTCAGCTCCGACCTCCAGGAAGGCCTGATGCGCACGCGCATGGTGCCGTTCGACTCGGTCGTGCCGCGCCTGCGTCGCCTGATGCGCCAGACCGCCGGCGAGCTCGGCAAGCGTGCGCAACTGCGGGTCGAAGGCGCCCAGGGCGAAATGGACCGCAACGTCCTCGATCGCATGACCGCGCCGCTCGAACACATGCTGCGCAACTCGCTGGCGCATGGCATCGAACAGCCGGGCGAACGCGCGGCCGCCGGCAAGAACGAAGAGGGCACGGTCAACATCGCGATCTCCCGCGAGGCGACGGAAGTCGTGATCCGGGTGACCGACGACGGCCGCGGCATGGACCGCGACGCGATCCGCCGCAAGGCGATCGAGCGCGGC
>CALMWD010000211.1 GCA_937873105.1 uncultured Rhodanobacteraceae bacterium | reverse complement strand
CTGCTGCAGCGCCTGGGTGACCATCGGGCCGCGCCAGATCATCGGCGTGTCCTCGTCGATCAGCAGGCCGATCGACATCACCTGCACGCCATGGCCGATCTTGGGCTCGATGCTCTTGCCGTCCAGCGAATCCGGCTTGCCGGACACGCCCATCATGCGCGGCTGGCTCGGTCCGTAGATGTCGGCGTCGAGGATGCCGACCTTGGCGCCTTCGGCCTGCAGCGCGAGCGCGAGGTTCGCGGCCGTGGTCGACTTGCCGACGCCGCCCTTGCCCGAGGCCACCGCGATGATGTTCTTGATGTTCGGCAGCGGCGTCAGGTCGTTCTGGACCTTGTGCGAGAACACCCGGCTCGCGACCGAGACCGTGGCCAGCGCGATGGCCGAGTCGGCCTCCAGCACGCTCTTCACCTGCGCCTGCAAGTCGCCAAGCCAGGTCGCGGCCGGATAAGGCACCAGCAGATCGACGACGACGCGGTCGCCATCGGCGCCCACGGCCTTGGCGATGCCGGCCTCGACCAGGGTCTGGCCGGTGTGCGGATCGCGGATCGTGGCGAGCAGGGATTCGGCGACGGCTTTGGCGTTGGACATGGGAGGCGGCCTGGCAGCGGGACTGCGCAGTTTAGTGGCTGGGGGTCGGCGTGGCATCATTGCAGGCCGCACTGCCCCTCATCTGTCCCTTCGGGACATCTTCTCCCCGCACTGCGGGGAGAAGAACCAGCCGAGAACAACATGTCGTCGCACCAGACCCTGCTCGTCACCACTGCCCTGCCTTATGCCAACGGGCCGCTGCACATCGGCCACCTGGTCGGCTACATCCAGGCCGACATCTGGGTGCGGGCGCGGCGCATGCTCGGCGACACCGCCTATTTCGTCTGCGCCGACGACGCCCACGGCACGCCGATCATGCTCGCCGCCGAAAAGGCCGGGCTGGCGCCGGAGGTGTTCATCCGGGCCATCCAGGAAGGCCACGAGCGCGATTTCAAGGCTTTCGAGGTCGCGTTCGACCACTACCACTCGACGCACAGCGAGGAAAACCGCGAGATCGCCACCGCGATGTACCTGAAGCTGCGCGAGGGCGGCTACATCAGCCAACGCACGATCGAGCAGCTCTACGATCCGGTGAAGGAGATGTTCCTGCCGGACCGTTACGTCAAGGGCGAATGCCCGAAATGCGGCACGCCCGACCAGTACGGCGACAACTGCGAGCATTGCGCCGCGACTTACGCCGCGACCGACCTGAAGAACCCGCGCTCGGTCATGTCCGGCGCCACGCCGGTGCTGCGCGAGTCCGAGCATTACTTCTTCGACCTGCAGAAGTTCGAAGGCATGCTGCGCGACTGGTTCAAGGGCGACGTCGCGCACGCCGCGGTCAAGGCCAAGCTCGGCGAATGGCTGGACGGCGGCCTGCGCCCCTGGGACATCTCGCGCGATGCGCCCTACTTCGGCTTCCCGATTCCGGATGCGCCGGGCAAGTTCTTCTACGTCTGGCTGGATGCGCCGATCGGCTACCTCGCCAGCTTCAAGGCCTATTGCGACCGGCACGGCCTCGTGTACGACGGCTTCCTGGCGCCGGACACCCGGACCGAGATGCACCACTTCATCGGCAAGGACATCATCAACTTCCACGGCCTGTTCTGGCCGGCGATGCTGCATGGCTCCGGCCAGCGCACGCCGACGCGCCTGCACGTGAACGGTTATCTCACGGTGAATGGCGCGAAGATGTCGAAGTCGCGCGGCACCTTCATCCAGGCGCGCACCTATCTCGATCACCTGAACCCGGAGTACCTGCGCTACTACTTCGCGGGCAAGACCGGCGCCGGCGTCGAGGACCTCGACCTCAATCTCGAGGACTTCGCGGCGCGCGTGAACTCGGATCTGGGCGGCCAGGTCGTGAACATCGCCAGCCGCGGCGCCGGAGTCATCACCTCGCGCTTCAATGGCCAGCTTGCAGCCGCGCTGCCCGACGCCGCGATGCTGGAACGCTTCGTCGAGGCGCGCCCGGAGATCGAGGCCGCCTATCGCGTCCGTGACCTCGGCCGCGTGTTGCGCACGGTGATGGCGCTGGCCGACGAAGCGAACAAGTACATCGACGACCGCAAGCCCTGGGTGATCGCCAAACAGGCGGGCGCCGATGTCGAGCTGCAGGCGGTGTGCACGCAGGGCCTGAACCTGTTCCGCGTCATGGCCGGTTTCCTGAAACCGGTGATCCCGGGCACGGTCGCGAAGGCCGAGGCCTTCCTCGGCGAGTCGATCCTGCATTTCGACCAGATCGCGCAGCCGCTGCTCAATCGCGCGATCAAC
>CALMWD010000210.1 GCA_937873105.1 uncultured Rhodanobacteraceae bacterium | reverse complement strand
TTCGCGGAGCGCTTCCAGCCGGTGATCAAGCTCTGCCGCGGTTACGGCCTGCGCACGTTGTCGCGCTCCGAGGACACGGTGGCGCACCTCGACACCCAGGCCTTCGTTGTCGACACCATGGGCGAACTGCTGAACTTCTTCGCCGCCTGCGACGTCGCCTTCGTGGCCGGTTCGTTCGACACCATCGGCGGTCACAACGTGCTCGAGCCGGCGGCCCTCGGCAAGCCGGTGCTGGTCGGTCCGCACACTTTCAACTTCGCCGAAGTCACCGAGAACCTGATCAGCGACGGCGCCGCGTTGCGGGTGCAGAACGCGGTCGAACTCGGCGATGCCATCTCGCGCCTGCTGGCCGATGCGCCGACCCGCCAACGCATGTCCGACAGCGCCCTCGCCGCGGTCGAACGCGAGCGCGGCGCCGTGTCGCGTTGCGTCGACATCGTCGCGGCGGTGATCGAGGGGCGCACGCCGTGAGCGACGCCCGCGCCGTCGCGGTGCCGGTGCTGACCTATCACGCCATGAACGTGAACGGTCGCGCGTACGCGGACAACGACCACGTCGCGCTGGCGCGGGATCTCGATTGGCTGCACGCGCACGATTGGCGCATCGTGCCGCTGAGGACAGCCGTGTCCGCACTGTTCGATGGGGGATCGCCATTGCCGCCGCGCAGCTGCGCGATCACGTTCGACGACGGCTCCTGGTTCGACTGGTACGACCTCGACCACCCCAGCCATGGCCGCCAGCGCGGCATGGCCGGCATCTTGCGCGACTTCCGCGACCGTCATGGCGCGGACGTGCACGCCACCAGCTTCGTCATCGCGTCGCCCGAGGCGCGCGCCGAACTGGATCGCAGTTGCATGCTCGGCACCGGCTGGTGGGGACACGAATGGTGGGCGGCGGCGGAAGCCGAGGGGCTGGTCGCGATCGAGTCGCACAGCTTTGACCACAACCACCACACGCTTGCCGCCACCGCGGTCCGCGACGGCCCCAAGGGGCGCTTCGACACCATCGTGGACGAAGCCGCGGCCGAAGCCGAGATCGTCGCGGCGAGCCGTTGGCTCGACGACCTGCTGCCGATGCGGCGAACGCGCCTGTTCGCCTATCCCTACGGCCAGAGTTCGCGATTCCTGCGCGAGGACTTCCTGCCCCGGCGCGCGGCCGACCACGGCCTGGTCGCCGCCTTCGGCACCGAGCCGCGAGCGATGCGCGGCACCGATGCACGCTGGAACCTGCCGCGCTTCGTCTGCGGCGCCGACTGGCGCAGCGTCGACGAGCTGTCGCGCTTGCTCGCTTCGGCCTAGAACGGACCGATGGCCTGCGCCTTGGCGACCAGCGCGCGCCGCACCACGTCCTGCCGCGGCTTGTGCCAATGCCACAGCAGGAACTCGTGTCCGGTCGGCGCGCATCCCGCGGCGAGGTCGACTTCATAGGCGCGCGCGTCGCCGCAGTGGCCGAAGTAGGCATCACAATCCGCCGCGTAGTGGCGGAATCCGGCGCGCAGCAAGTGCACCAATACGCCGCCCGAGGCCGTCACCGCGTCGCGCTGCGCCTCGGTCATGCGCCGAATCACCGCGCCATCCGTGCAGCCGCCGCCGACCAGGCGGATGTCGCCGAAGCGGTTGAAGTTCAGGTAGCTCAGCGGCCACAGCGCGCCGGCCTGGTCGCGATGGAAGGCCACGAAATGGTCGCCGGTTGCGGGCAGCGGATGCCCGAACTTGCGCCGGAACAGGTCCGCGAACGGCGCCGCGTTGCTGATCGCAGCGAGGATCAGGAAATCGGGTGGGGAGATCGACATGGACGGGCCTCTCGCTTGTTACATATCGAACTTGCGCAGTTCGAAGCCGCGGGCCTTGTATTCGGTCCAGCGCGTGCGGGAGCCGTCGCGTTCGGCGGGGTCGGCGGGCACGACTTCCTTCACCGCGTCGGGCTCGCCGGGAACGGTGCGGTCGCGCAGGTTGATGACGAGCGCGCGCAGCGGGCTGTCGATCGCCGCGCTGA
>CALMWD010000209.1 GCA_937873105.1 uncultured Rhodanobacteraceae bacterium | reverse complement strand
GCGCAGAACATCTTCGTCGTCATGCAGCTGCGCCAGTCGCTGACCCGCGACGGCTTCAGCTTCGAGGAATTCCGCCAGTCGCTGCGCGAAGAGCTGCTGATCCAGCGCCTGCGCCAGCGTTTCGTGCAGTCGCGCGTCGCCGTCACCGACACCGAAGTCGACAACTTCCTGTCCAGCGACGCGATGAAGGCCGGCGAGGTGCGCCTGTCGCACATCCTGATCTCGCTGCCGGAATCGCCTTCGCCGGAACAGGTCGAGGAAGCCCGCGCCAAGGCCGACCAGGTGCGCGCCGACATCGCTGCCGGCACGCTGAGTTTCGCCGAGGCCGCGATCCGCTATTCGGACACGCCGCAGGCGCTCGAAGGCGGCGACCTGGGCTGGCGCCGCTACGACCAGATCCCGAGCGCCTTCACCGAACTCGTCTCGGGCATGGGCAAGGGCGACATCTCTCAGCCGATCCGCGGCCCGAACGGATTCCACATGATCCACCTCGCCGACACGCGTGCCGAGTCGGTGGTCATGGTCAAGGAATTCCGCGCCCGCCACATCGTCATCAAGCCCAGCGAACTGCTCAGCGAGGACAAGGCGCGCGAGCGCATCGGCGCGCTGCGCAAGCGCATCGCCGAGGGCGGCAGCTTCGAGGACCTGGCGCGCGAATACTCCGAGGACAACACCACTGCCAACCTGGGCGGCGACCTCGGCTGGTTCCAGCCCGGCGACTACGGCACCGCGATCGACCGGCAGATGGCGAGCCTCAAGGACGGCGAGCTCTCCGAGCCGTTCCGCACCGACCTTGGCTGGCACATCGTGCGTCGCGAAGGCGAGCGCGAGGTCGACCGCACCAAGGAAGTGCGCCGCACTCAGGCGCGCGAGACCCTGGTCGAGCGCAAGGCCGAAGAGGAATACGACAAGTACGTGCGCGAGATCCGCGCCGAGGCCTACGTCGAAAATCGCCTCGCCGGCTGAGCCCGGCACGTGGCGCAGGCGATCGCGCGCATCGCGGTGACGGCCGGGGAACCGGCCGGCATCGGTCCGGAATTGCTGGTGCGTCTGGCGCAGCGACCTTGCGCGGCGCAGCTGGTGGCGATCGCCGATCCGGCGCTGTTGCAGCAGGCCGCCGCGGCGCTGGCGCTGCCGCTCGCGCTCGGTCCCTTCGATGCCGCGGCGGCGGCGACGGCGCATCGCGTCGGCCATCTGTTCGTGCAGGCCGTGCCGCTGGCCCGGCCGGTCCATCCGGGGCGACTCGACGTGGCCAACGCACCCGCCGTGCTGGCCATGCTCGCGGCTGCGGCCGACGGCGCCGAACGCGGCGTGTTCGACGCGATCGTCACCGCGCCGGTGCAGAAGTCCATCCTCAACGAGGCCGGCGTGCCCTTCAGCGGCCACACCGAATTCTTCGCCGACCGCGTCGCGCGCGAGGTCGTGATGATGCTCGCCGCCGGCGACCTCCGCGTCGCGCTGGCGACCACGCACCTGCCCCTGCGCGCGGTGCCGGACGCGATCCGCGCTGACCGCCTGGAGCGCACGATCCGCATCCTGCATGCCGACCTGCGCGAGAAGTTCGCGCTGGCCGATCCGCGCATCCTGGTGCTGGGGCTCAATCCGCATGCGGGCGAGGGCGGGCATCTCGGGCGCGAGGAGATCGAGGTGATCGTCCCGGTGCTGGAACGGTTGCGCGACGAGGGCCTGAACCTGCGCGGCCCCTTGCCGGCCGATACCGCCTTCCTGCCGCGCGAGCTCGCGAGCGGCGACGCCGTGCTCGCGATGTACCACGACCAGGGCCTGCCGGTGCTCAAGCATGCCGGCTTCGGCCATGCCGTCAACATCACCCTCGGCCTGCCCATCGTCCGAACCTCGGTCGACCACGGCACCGCGCTCGACCTGGCCGGCCGCGGCCTGGCCGATCCCGGCAGCCTGTACGCCGCCACCGACCTCGCCGTCGACCTGGTCGCGCGCCGCCGTGCGAGCATGCGCGCATGAACGATTCCCCGCACATCGCGCGCAAGCGCTTCGGCCAGAACTTCCTGCACGAGCGCGGCATCATCGAGCGCATCCTGCGCGCCATCGACCCGCAACCCGGCGAGCGCATCGTCGAAATCGGTCCGGGCCAGGGCGCGCTGACCTGGCCGCTGCTCGACCGCATCAAGACGCTCACCGCGATCGAGATCGACCGCGACCTGATCCCGCGGCTGCGCGCGGAAGCGCCCAGGCACGGCGAACTGGGCATCGTCGAAGCCGACGTGCTGACCGTCGATTTCACCGCCTTGGCGGCGGGCGGCACCCTCCGCCTGGTCGGCAACCTGCCGTACAACATCTCCTCGCCGATCCTGTTCCATGCGCTCGACCATGCCGCGGTCATTCGCGACATGCACTTCATGCTGCAGAAGGAAGTGGTCGACCGCATGGCCGCGCCGCACGGCAACAAGGTCTATGGCCGCCTCAGCGTGATGCTCCAGGCCTATTGCCGGGTCGAGCCGCTGTTCGTGGTGCCGCCCGGCGCGTTCACGCCCGCGCCCAAGGTCGACTCGGCCATCGTGCGTCTGACGCCGAAAGCGGCTGCGGACATCCCGGTCCACGACCGCGCGCGCCTCGAGCAACTCGTTCGCCACGGCTTCGCCCAGCGCCGCAAGACCTTGCGCAACGCCCTCGACGGCGTCGCCAGCGACGAACAGCTGCGCGCCGCCGGCATCGACCCCGGCGCCCGCGCCGAGGCCGTCGCCGTGGCCGACTGGCTGCGCCTGGCCGCGACCTGAATTCACAGGCGGCGCACGCGGGCTTCCGGCTAAACTCCGCGCCCATGCGCATCTTCATGCAAACCCAGCCGGCCCCGAACGAGGCGCCGCGCTACTACCACCTGATCCTGCAACAGGACCTGCTCGGCGGCTGGTCGCTGCTGCGCGAATGGGGCCAGACCGGCGGGCGCGCATCGATGAAGCGCGAGTTCTACGAGCAGCGCGACAAGGCCGAACACGCGATGATGGGCGTGCGCGACCAGCAGTTGCGCAAGGGCTTCCAGGTCATGTTCTGCCAAGGACTGGAAGCGCCGGGAGGATCCCGCTATGAGCCGTGAGCGCCTGTTGCCGCGGTTGCTGCTGATCGCGCCGTTGGCCGGGGCCCAGGACAGGCGCGACGAGGGCGT
>CALMWD010000208.1 GCA_937873105.1 uncultured Rhodanobacteraceae bacterium | reverse complement strand
GGCGCGGGCCGCCTGTGCGCTGCCGGCCTTGCGCAAGGACTTCACCGTCGATGCCTGGCAGATCCATGAGTCGCGCGTGCTCGGCGCCGACTGCATCCTGCTGATCGTCGCCGCGCTCGGCGCCGACCAGTTGCAGGACTACGCCGGGCTGGCGATGGAGCTCGGACTCGACGTGCTGATCGAAACCCATGACGCGGAAGAGATGACGCGTGCTCTGCGCACCGCCTCGCCGCTGATCGGCGTCAACAACCGCAACCTGCGCGACTTCTCGGTGTCGCTCGACACCACGTTGGCGCTGCGCGATCGCGTGGGCGACGAACGCCTGCTGATCACCGAAAGCGGCATCCACACGCGCGACGACGTCGCGAAGATGCGTGCCGGCGGCGTGCACGCCTTCCTGGTCGGCGAGGCCTTCATGCGCGCCGAGGATCCGGGCAGCGAACTGCAGCGCCTGTTCGCATGAACCTGCACATCGTCCCGTTCGAACCGGGGTTGCGCAGCCATTTCGGGCGCTTGAACCGCGAGTGGCTGGAGCGCTACTTCGTGGTCGAGCCGATCGATGCCGAGGTGCTCGACCATCCCGAGCGGCGCATCCTGGAGGGCGGCGGACGCATCCTGTTCGCCCGCATCGACGACGAGGTCGTCGGCACCTGTGCGTTGCTGCAGGCATCGCCCGGCGTCTACGAACTGACCAAGATGGCGGTCACCGCGACGCGGCAGGGCGGCGGCATCGGTCGGCGCTTGCTGGATGCGGCCATCGCCGAGTTCCGCCGTATCGGCGGCCGGACCTTGTTCCTCGAAACCCATTCGTCGCTGAAGGCCGCGATTTCCCTGTACGAGCGCGCCGGCTTCGAACATCGCGGCCGCAAGCCGGATTCGCACTACCAGCGTTCCGATACCTACATGGTATGGCGCGATCCGGACGGCGCCTGATCAGGCGTCGCCGAGCGCCTTCACGAAACGCAGCGACGATTGCTCGAAGCCGCAATGGCGGTAGAACGCGTGCGCGTCGGTACGCGAGGCCGCGGTGGTCAGTTCGACGCGTGCGGCGTGTTCGCGGCGCGCGGCGGATTCGGCGTAGCGCAGCAGTTCGCGGCCGATGCCGTGGCCGCGGAAGCGGTCGTCGACCACGAGTGCGGTGATGCGGCAGGTCTCGCGGCCAAGCGGCAGATAGAACATGAAGTCGAGGCTGATCATCCCGCAGACCGCGTCCTTCCACTCGGCGACGACCAGGGCCTGGCGCGGGCTGGCGTTGACGCGGCGGATGCGGCGTTCGGCCTCGGCCGTGTCGCAGGGATAACCGAGCGCTTCGATCAGCCGGGCGACGGCCGCCGCATCGTGCAGTTTCGCGTCGCGCAGCCGCAGGCCACCGTGCTGATCCTTGCCCGAGGGTACGACCGATGCGCCCAAGTCAGCGTGTTCCGTAGACGACGATGGTCTTGCCGCTGACGCCGATCTTGCCCTGCTCCTCCAGCTGCTTCAGCACGCGGCCGGCCATTTCGCGGGAGCAACCGACGATCCGGGACAGCTCCTGGCGCGACACGCGGATCTGCATGCCCTGCGGATGCGTCAGCGCATCGGGTTCCCCGCACAGGTCGAGCAGGGTGCGCGAGATGCGGCCGGTCACGTCCATGAAGGCGAGGCGGCTGACCTTGCGGCTGGTGTGCAGCAGGCGGCGTGTCAGCTGCGAGCCGATCGCGAACATCAGCTTGGGGCATTCGTCGCGCAGCGTGCTCTCGAACAGGGCGAGCAGGCGCTCGTAGCTGATTTCCGCCAGTTCGCAGGCGCTGCGGGTGCGCACCAGCACTTCGCGCTTGCTGGTCTCGACGAACAGGCCGAGTTCGCCGATGAACTCGCCTTTGTTCAGGTAGGCCAGGATCAGTTCCCGGCCGTCGTCGTCCTCGGCGACGACGCTGAGCGAGCCGTCGACGATGTAATACAGGACGTCGGCGCGGTCGCCCGGCATGAAGATCGCCGTGCGATTCGGGTAGCGGCGGCGGTGGCAGGCGCCGAGAAAGCGGTCGAGCGCAGGGCCGTCCAGCGCCAGCGAGCGCGGCGTCACGGTCTTCGGCATCGCGTCCGGCAGGCCCGCCAGTGGTTCGTTCCGGGTGTTGGGCATCGCAGCCTCGATGGCAAGGAATCGTGACGTTTATAGGACGGCGACGGGCCGATTTCAAACGCCGCGCTGAATCCTCGGGGGGCGCGATTACCCCTGTCGGGCGATTTGCCCCATAATCCGCGCCCCTTTCACCCGTGGCGACTGAGGAAAAGCACCATGGTCAAGCCGCTTCCGCGCCTGCAACTGCAGGGCTTCAACAACCTGACCAAGGCGCTGTCGTTCAATATCTACGACATCTGCTACGCGGTGACGCCCGAACAGCGCGATCGCTACATCGAGTACATCGACGAGCAATACGACGCCGATCGGCTGACGCAGATCCTGACCGAGGTCGCCGAGATCATCGGCGCGAACATCCTCAATGTCGCGCGTCAGGACTACGACCCGCAGGGCGCGTCGGTGACGATCCTGATCTCGGAACATCCGATCGTCGAGAGGCTCCGCAAGGACATGATTTCCGAAGCCGTGGTGGCGCACCTCGACAAGAGCCACATCACGGTGCACACGTATCCGGAAACGCATCCGCATAACGGCATCGCGACCTTCCGCGCCGACATCGACGTCGCGACCTGCGGCGTGATTTCGCCGCTGAAGGCGCTGAACTACCTGATCGACAGCTTCGAATCCGACATCGTGACGATGGACTACCGCGTGCGCGGCTTCACCCGCGACGTGAAGGGCAAGAAGCACTACATCGACCACCGCATCAACTCGATCCAGGACTATCTGGCCAAGCACATCAAGAACAAGTACGAGATGTTCGATGTGAACGTGTATCAGGAGAACATCTTCCACACGAAGATGCACGTGAAGGAGTTCGATCTGGACAACTACCTGTTCGAGGCCCAGGCCAAGGACCTGTCGTTCAAGGACCGCCTGCGCGTCGAAGCCCAGCTCAAGCGCGAGATCGAAGAGCTCTTCCACGGCCGCAACCTGGTCTGAGCGGATTGCGACACCGACGACTTGCGGGCCGCTTTGCGGCCCGCTTCGTTTCCGGGGTTCAGATGCGGTAGGCCACGAAGCGCATCAGGTCGGCGCACCAGCCCATGGCGCGGCGGATCGGCGCGGCCAGTTCGACGGCGCCGCGGTCGAGCGCATGCTGTCCGTGCTCGATCTCTTCGCGTTGCATGGTCGCCAGAATCGCGCGGGAACGCGCGTCGGCGATCGGCAGCCGGTCGAGGTGGTCGTCCAGGTGTGCCTCCACCTGTCGTTCGGTTTCGACCACGAAGCCGAGGCTGACGCGATCGCCGAAC
>CALMWD010000207.1 GCA_937873105.1 uncultured Rhodanobacteraceae bacterium | reverse complement strand
CAGCAGTTGCGCGACCGCGGCCTGCATCCGGTGGCGGTGGAACCCGCGGCCGAGGCCGCATCGTCCGGATTGGGCGCGCGCGGCGGCCTGGGTGCGGCGCGGCTGGCGGTGTTCACGCAGCAGCTGGCGACCCTGCTGGGCGCCGGCCTGCCGATCGACGAGGCCCTGGCTGCGCTGGCCGACGAAACCGACGACCTCAAGCTGCGCCATCTCGTCGCCGCCGTGCGCGGTCGCGTGCGTGAAGGCCGCTCGCTGGCGGCGGCGCTGGCCGAGTTTCCCGAATCCTTCGACGAGTTGTACGTCGCCACCGTGACCGCGGGCGAAAGCAGCGGCCAGCTCGACGCCGCCTTGCATCGTCTTGCCGAATACGCCGACCAGCGCGATCACCTTCAGCGCGAGGTCTGGACCGCGCTCGCCTATCCGTTGCTGCTGCTGATCGTGGCTGCGGCGGTGGTCATGGGCCTGATGACGTCGGTCGTGCCGAAGGTGATCGACGTGTTCGAGAACCTGGGTCGCGACCTGCCCTGGCTGACCGTGGCGATGGTCGCCTTGTCGCGGTTCCTCGCTGCCTGGGGCTTGTGGCTGGGACTGGCCCTGGTGATCGCGGCGGCGATGGCGATCGGCCTGCTGCAGCGGCCGGCGGTGCGTGCGCGCGTCGATGCCTTCCTGCTGCGCCTGCCCGGACTCGGGCGCCTGCTGCGGGCGATGGACACGGCCCGCGCCACGCGCACGCTGGCAGTGCTGATCGGGTCGGGCGTGCCGGTGCTCGACGCGCTCAAGCTCTCGGTCGGCACCGTGCGCCGCGAACCGATGCGCCTGGCCTTGCGCCAGTCTGCCGTGCGCGTGCGCGAAGGCGCCGCGCTGGCGCGCGCGCTCGGCGAACAGAAGGCGATGCCGCCGGTGGCGTTGCGACTGATCGGCAGCGGCGAGAAGAGCGGGCAGTTGCCGACCATGCTCGAAGCCGCCGCCAACCAGCAGGCGCGCGAGGTGCGCACGCATCTGTCGGTGCTCGCCGCGGTGCTCGGTCCGGTCGTGATCCTGCTGGTCGGTGCCGTGGTGCTCGCCATCGTGCTCGCCATCCTGTTGCCGATCTTCGAGTTGAACTCGCTGGTGGGCCGCGCATGATCCGCTTCGATGGCGTCAGCAAGCGCTATGCGAACGGCGGCGACGCGCTGAGCGAACTCAGCTTCGAGATCGGGACCGGCGAGATGGTCTTCGTGACCGGCCATTCCGGTGCCGGCAAGAGCACGTTGATCAAGTTGCTGGCCCTGATCGAACGCCCGACGCGCGGCCAGATCGTGGTCGACGGCGAACACCTCGCGACCACCCGCGGCGCGCGCATCGCCGCCTACCGGCAGCGGCTCGGCCTGGTGTTCCAGGACTATCGTCTGCTCGCCGACCGCAGCATCGCCGACAATGTCGCCCTGCCGCTGAAGATCACCGGCTGCGACGAGACCGAACTGCAGAAGCGGGTGCGCGCGGCGCTCGACCTGGTCGGGCTGGGCGGGCGCGAGCGGGTACGGCCGAGCATGCTCTCGGGCGGCGAACAGCAGCGCGTCGGCATTGCCCGCGCCATCGTCGCGCGTCCGGCCCTGATCGTCGCCGACGAGCCCACCGGCAACCTCGATCCGCAACTCGCCGGCGAGATCATGCAGCTGTTCGTGGCCTTGGCGCATACCGGTTCCACCATCCTCGTCGCCTCGCACGACCTGCACCTGATCCAGCGCATGAAGAAGCGCGTGCTGGTGCTCGACAAGGGGCGGCTGATCGACGATTTCCGGCCGGGGAAGGGCGCATGAGCCGACGCAGGCACAAACCCGCGTCCGACGCGGTGCCGCCGCCGGCGAACATCCGCGTCGCCCGCAACCGCGGCCTCGAACGCCCGACGCTGATGCAGTGGTACGCGCAGCATCGCGCCGCGCTGCGGACCGCGTTCGCGCAGTTGTTCGCGCACCGGCTCGGCAGCCTGGTCAACGTGCTGGTGATCGGCCTCGCGCTGGCGCTGCCGCTGTTGCTCGATCATGCGGTGCGCAATCTGGCGCGCGTCGGCGGCGCCTTGGACGAGCAGCGCGACCTCACCGTCTTCCTCGATCCGGCCCTGGACGCGCGTGCCGTCGAGGCGGCGATGTCGGCATTGCGACTGGTTGCGGGCGTGGCCGCGCTTCAGCGCCGCTCGCCTCAGGAGGGGCTGGCCGAGCTGCGCCAGTTGCCGGGCTTCGAGGCGGCTGCCGAGGCGCTGGACCGCAATCCTCTGCCTTGGGTCGCCCTGGTCACCCCGACCGACGCTGCGACCCAGGGCGACCTGGCGTCGCGGCTCGAAGCCGTCGCGGGCGTCGACCTCGTCCAGCACGACGCAGCATGGCGCGAGCGCCTGGACCGCATCCTGTCCCTGTTGCGACGCATCGTGCTGGTGCTGTCGGCGCTGCTGGGTCTCGGTGCGGCCTTGCTGATCGCGAACGCCATCCGTCTCGACGTGATGGCGCGGCGCGAGGAGATCAGCATCGTGTCCCTGCTCGGCGGCAGCGATGCCTACGTGCGCCGGCCATTTCTCTATGGCGGCGCGCTGTACGGCCTGCTCGGCGCGGCCGCTGCGGTGGCGCTGGTCTGGTGCGTGCACCTGGTCGTCCGCGATCCGGTGGCGGCACTCGCCGCGGCCTATGCGGCGGAGTTCCGGTTGACCGCGCCGCATCCCGGATCGAGCCTGCTGGCGTTGGCCGTCGGCATGGCCTTGGGCTGGATTGGCGCGCTGGTCGCCGCTACCCTGCAACTTCTTTCCGATCGGGCCCACTGACCACGCCATGGATGCCGTGCTGACCTCCCACATTGCGAGCGACGAGCCGCGCGTGCTGGTGGTCGATGGGTCGAAAGTCGCGCGCAAGATGATCGAGCAGGTGCTCAAGGCCGAGCTTCCGAACGCGATCGTCATGAGCTGCGAAACCGGCGCCCAGGCCAAGGAGCATCTGGAGGCCGGCGTCGTCGACCTGGTCACGATGGCCCTGACCCTGCCGGACATGGACGGGTTCGAACTCGCCCGCTACATCCGCGAGCACACGCCGCAGGCCTACATCCCGATCATCGTCGTGTCCGGCAGCGTCACCGAGATGCTCGAGACCCGCGGCATGTCGGACGACGTCACCGACTACTTCGACAAGGCCCTGGGTTTCGCCGCGCTCGGCGAATTCATTCGCGGCTATGTCAGTGCCCAGTCCTCGGCCGAGGGCCAGATCCTGTACGTCGAGGACAGCAAGGTCGTCGCGCTGGCGACGCGGCGCATGCTCGAGAAGTACGGCCTCTCGGTCACGCACGTGGTCAGTGTCGAGGACGCGCTGGCCCTGCTCGATACCGCCAAGGCCCAGGGCAAGGGCCCGGGTTACGACCTGGTGCTCACCGACGTCTATCTGAAGGGCGGGCTGACCGGCAAGGAACTGCTGGAGCATGTGCGCGGCCCTTACGCCTACAACAAGGGCCAGTTGCCGATCCTGGTGATGACGGCCGACGACAATCCGGCCAACCAGGCCGGTCTGCTGCGCGCCGGCGCCAACGACCTGGTCAGCAAGCCGGTCGAAGAGCGCCTGCTGATCACCAAGCTGCTGTTCCAGCTGCGGGTGGGCAAGAACTTCCGCAAGACCCAAGCCGGCGGCGCGTGAGCGAAGACCGCGTCCGTCTCGAACCGGGCTGGAAGTCGCGGTTGGCGGCGGAGTTCGAATCGCCCTACATGCAGGCCCTGCGCGATTTCCTGGTGGCCGAGCGGCGCGCCGGCAAGACGCTCTACCCGCCCGCGCCCCGCATCTTCGCCGCCCTCGACGCGACGCCGTTCGACCAGGTCAAGGTCGTGGTGCTCGGCCAGGATCCCTACCATGGCCCGGGCCAGGCGCATGGACTCTGCTTTTCGGTCCTCCCGGGCGTGCCGGTGCCGCCGTCGCTGGAGAACATCTTCGCCGAACAGCAGCGCGATCTCGGCCTGCCCGGACCGAGCCTTGACCAGCTTCGGGACATGGTGGCCATCGCCGCGCGCGTCCCCGATCACGGCAAGCTCGCGCCCTGGCGCTTCGTCATCGTGCCCGATGACAAACGGCAGGCGCTCGCCGATGTCA